>DATMXJ010000160.1:0-2735 GCA_035561675.1 Thermoplasmatota archaeon | reverse complement strand
TTTCTTTTTTTTTTTTTAAAAAAAAATAATGATATAGTGTACACCTCAATAGAAAAATAAAAGGAAAGAAGTATTATTCTTGGATAATACTCCTGTTTACTTCGATAGAGATATCTCGATTGATGAGACGTTTGAGGTTCGTCCTTCTTCGTTGGTGATTGCTTCTGTTCCGATGCGTATTTCTTTGATCTTTGCATCTTGGACAAACCGGTTTCTGGTTATTTCTGCTGCATCGACCGCTCTGCTAATCGCTCGGCCCCGTGCCTTGATGACGACTTCGGTGGAACCGCTGTTGAATTGCGTTACGACTGCCAGAACGTAGCTCATTGGTGGTTTGTTTCCTACATAGATCACGTTTTCTTCGCTTTCTTCTTTTGCTGTCATAAACTATACCTCTCCGTAAGTTTCTAGGTTAGTGGGCGGTCCTATGGGCGTCATCATTTATATATGTTTCGTAATTTTGTATCTTATGAGTATGAAGCGTCTATTATCTTCTTGATTTTGGCAAGAACGTCTTGCGGATTTTTACCAAGTACGCGGATCATCGGTTCTTTTCCGACAGCACCAGTATCTGAGATGATATCTGGGACACATCCGCATGTCATGATTGCTTGTTTTGTTCCCCATTCCATGGTCGAGGAAGCATTCTCTGGTTCGTTCTTCCTGTCAAATGAGCCGAGCGTAAAACCAAGGCGTGTGCAGAGCTGAAGAGTATTTTGTGTGAACCGAATGTTCAGTGCGGATCGTTGGTTCTGGTCAAACGACATGGCTGCAAGAACAATCGATGCCACATGTTTGGAGGCACCGAAATCAAGAGTGCCGCATAGCAAGGCTCTGTCTTTGTATCTGGTGATTCTTCCCTCGATTCCGCAGATATCGTTTCGTGTTTTTGCGTTGGGGACAGCGTAGACGAAGTTCATGCCCACCTCAGGGATGAACTGTGGTGGGATGTAAGAAATCAGTGTTTGAACCACGTTTTTTAGTTCCAACCAGACGTCGAATTGTTCCTCGTTATTAATGGCTGGTGGGATTTGAAGGGTGGAGGAATGGTTCAGCATATCAGCGCCCTTCCCAGGAGCATATCCTTCTTGTATCATGCTCCAGACGATGGATTTTGCTTTGTTTACCGCGGTGACTGGCGATTCTCCAGATGCTAGCAATCCGGTGATCAGAGCGGACAGCGTGCAGCCTGAACCGTGTGCTTTTCTACGAGATATTCTGGGGAGTGTATAGGGATAGAACTGTTTCCCATCGTAGAGGAGGTCTGTCACCATCTCTCCTTGGAGATGGCCGCCTTTCAGCAAGACGTATTCTGGACCGAGTTCAAAGATTTTCAGAGCCGCGTTCTCGAGGTCTTTTTGTCTGAGATGTTTCATGTCTGCTAGGGCGCATGCCTCAGGGATGTTTGCCGTTACCATGTATGCATGAGGTAAGAGTTCTTTTTTTAATGATGCAAGAAATGTGTGGTTCGAAAGAGCATCACCGCTCGTCGCGACCATCACCGGGTCGACTACTGGTTTGAGATGATGTTTTTTTAATTGTTGTGTCACAACATGGACGATTTCTTCGTCGTACAGCATCCCAGTCTTCACAGCAGCAATCGTGAAATCATCAAACAGGCTTTCGATTTGCTCTTCAATGATATCAACAGGGAGTTTGTAGATCGTTCTGACCTGTTGCGTGTTCTGTGCAGTGACACAGGTGATGGCGGTGACACCATGCAGGTTCAGGTATGAGAATGCTTTCAGATCTGCTTGGATACCTGCTCCCGCTGAGGAATCCGAGCCTGCGATGCTGAGCACAACCTTCTTGACCATACCTGATGAGCAATACCGTGGAGATTTATATGGATTTTTCTAGGAAGAAGATGGTTTTTCTATGATATTTTTCTGCCCGTTATATCGTTTATTTTTTGGTCGCAACGATCGCGTAATACCCGAGATTCTTGGTTATACCCAGAAGCATCTCAAGAAAACCAGCTCCCCCGATTATCTTATCAGTGTCTTCAATAGTTTTTCCTTTTACTTTATTTCTGAGCCGTTTGACCTCAGCGGACATTAAACCTCTGAGACTCACAAAGAAACCACCAAATAAATAATGCTTGCTGATGTTTTTTGAAAGATTATGGATAGCGATGTCTGTGAACCCCGCTGATTCCAGGTATGATTGCATTTCTAGTAATGAAACGATGCCTGGGATGGAACGTTTCGATAGCACTAACCTATAGGCTTTTTTTAGAAATGAACTCGAAGGTTGGTTTTTCGGGAAGAAACCATCGAGGATCACACACTTGCCATGAGGTTTGAGGATTCGTGAGATTTCATTGATCACATCTTTTTTCTGTACTGCATAGACGATTGATTCGAGGGCAAAGATTCGATCGAACGAGGTATCCTGGAAGCCTGTGTTCTTGTAATTCCCTGAAAGGAATGTTATATTCGTTAGATTCTGTTCTTTTTGTATTTTTTTTGCTAGCTCAATTTCCTCTATCCCGAGGGATATCCCGGTAAAATGACATCCAGGATATTTTTTTGCTAAGTATCGAGATGTCGCCCCTATTCCGCAGCCCGCCTCTAACACCTCGAATGCAGGTCCGGTTCCTATATCAAGGAGTCTGCCGATGTAATCGTTCATATTTTGAATTGCTTGTCGATAGTTTACGACACCTTTTTCATAGTATCCGAAATGAAAACCACCTTCGATATACTTTTGATTGAATTTTTTCCCCACCGACC
>DATMXJ010000159.1:0-4097 GCA_035561675.1 Thermoplasmatota archaeon | reverse complement strand
GGTATGGTCAGAACCAATCTCCGATCAGGAATATGTGCGGGTAACGTTTGAGAAAGCATTAGAAAAAACAAACGATATTACCATTGTTGCACGAAGCCAGGGTAGATCAACCATCGAGGTTTATGAAGAGAATACGACGAGGCTTCTTGCAACATTTACCAACATCACCGAAGAACACCGATATCAGATTTTTCTCACAGACCTCAGCAGCTGCCAAACCACCTTCGATCTCAAAACTACGGGTGATGCTGTCGAGTACGACTATATCGTCGATCCAACGACCGGATGGATCTCCCCAACTGGTTTTGCTGACCCCAGTAATCAATGGTCAAGCGAAACAAGAGTGTATGATGGGAATACTGGAACATATGCTACCCACGCAGGCGGAGCCGGATGGGGAGGATTTTTAGAATTAACCCTTAGCAGTGGAATCTATTGTAATCGCGTTCGCGTCTTCTCTGACTTTGGGTATGGAGTTGTCGACCGAGTTGATATAGATATCTACAATACCTCAAGCTGGATTGATACATATAATGGTTCAATTTCAGATGCGACTTGGAGTGAATTAAGTTTCAGCGCGGAAACAAACGTCACCAAAGCTCGATTTCGATATCATTATTTATCTGGTGGCTGGAATTTCTGGTTTTATGAATTCGCTTTTTGGCAAGGCCAACCACTGACATTACCGAACTGTACAACTTTTAATGCGACATCAATTGATGAAACAACTGCGATATTAAAAGGAAATATCTCCAATGATGGCGGGGAACCTTGCCAATATCGCTTTCAATATGGTTTAAACTCTTCCTACGGAAACGATACCACCTGGGGGGGAAGCGAAATAAACGGCTCAGAATTTGGTACAATGATCCATAATCTAACATTAGGGACTACCTATCACTATAGGGTACAGGCTCGTAATAGCATTGGTACGATAAATGGATCAAATAAAAATTTCACAACAACGCTACCACCACTAGGGTGGGTCACGCCAACCAGTCATTACGATTCTTATTCCAAATGGGATAACGAGAAAAATACGTATGATGATGAGACAGATACCTATACTCAATCATATCATGCTGTCAATGATCCAAATGGACAATGGAGTTTTTTCATCTATATGAATCATAGTGTTTTACTATGTGATAAGGTTCGTTTTTATGCCAAGGGGCTTACGACAGATACCGTAAAAGTTGATCAAGCAGACCTAGATGTTAAACGAGGCGGGGTGTGGGTTGATGTTTTCAATAGTACATTTTCTGATAAACAATGGGTGGAAAAGGGATTTATCCAGGGAAGTGTGAGCTCCGCACGGATTAAATTTCATGTGAACGCAAACAATGGTGGTCTGTATTATGAGCTCTATGAGTTTGATTTCAATAATTCAAGATCGGTTCCAATGATACACAATGAGAGTCCAACTAATAGAAGCTGGGGGGTTCCCCTTCGACCACAAATGAACATTACTGTAGACAATCCAGATGGGTCAAGCATGACGATCAGCTGGTCGAGCAATAGTAGCGGCTCCTGGCAAGTCTTTGGCACCAACAGCTCCATCGGAAACGGAACATATCGCCAGAGGAATAATAATTTCAGCAACAACAATACCAAATATTGGTGGAAAATCTTTGTTACTGACGGGACTGATTCGAATACATCTTTGTTTTATTTTTCGACGCCGGATCTCGTAAAACCTAGTTCAAATGTTGTCGCTATCACACCGTACTGGAAGAAAAGCTCGATAACAATTACTGCGACTGCAACAGATACGGGTTGGAGTGGGTTGAAGAATGTCACGTTGTACTATCGCTTCAGTGTTGATAATTCCAGTTGGGGTGGGTGGGTCAGTGCTGGTATGGATTCTGCTTCACCCTGGTCTTGGAGCTTTACATTCCCTAACACAACAGGATATTATCAGTTCTACAGTATCGCTGCTGATAATGCGACGAACACCGAATTAACACCAGGTAGTGCTGATACCAGGTGTGGGTATGAAACTACGGCTCCGAGTTCTTCAGTGTCTGCTATTACCCCCTATTGGAAGACTTCAGCACCACAAACCCTGACCGGGACAGCATCAGATACGGGGCCGAGTGGATTGAAGAACGTAACGCTCCGATTCAGATATAGAGCGTCAAATGCTTCAAGTTGGGGTGGATGGATAAACTCAGGATTAGTCGATGCTGACCCCTGGGTTGCTGTGTCGTGGAACTTTCCATTTTCGAATGGAAGCGGAGTGTATGAGTTTTATAGCATCGCGAACGATAACGCGACAAACGCTGAGGCCGCCCCAGGATCTGCAGATACATCATGTGCATACGATAATCAAACCCCGTCATCATCCTTAGCTGATGGAAGTATCAGTGACACAACGAGATCAACCTTCGAATGGAATGGTGCGGAGGGAAGACATCCAGCTATCATTCGTTTAGGGACCTCGGAGTATTATCTTATCGCTGCTGAAGGGGACTTGGGTGGCGGTGGCGCGACCTATGATGGTTGGCTTTTTACCATCAGAGTCTGGAGCAATAATGGTACGATTCAAAAAAATCTTATCGATAGTTGGGAGTACGATATCAGTGATGGATATTATCCGAGTATCTGCCTGGTGAATGGTAGTTCGAATATCTACGCAATCACCTACGAGGATGCCGGGAGTACCGCACGAAAAATCATCACGACCCGTGCCTGGAGTAACAATGGAAGTATGCAGAAAACCATTCTTGATACCCTTTCACTGTATAGGAGCACGACAACAAGTTACTCAAAAATACTCAATGCACATAGCAACATCTATGCGATCGCCTACGTGAATAACAGCGATGGTGATGGTCGTCTTGCAACATGTTATATCACCAATGGGGGGGATATTGGTAATACAGTAAATGACACCCTTGAATTTAACAGCAGTGATGCGTTAAACCCACAGATGTGCCTTGTTGATGAAAATACGCTTGCTCTGGTATATGATGGCGGAACTGCCGGTGGCAATGACGGGTATCTTGTCACCTACAATATATCATCCACAGGGGATATCACGAATACACGAGCGGACCAATGGGAATTTGATACAACAATGGGTACAACCCCTAATATCCTTAAAATATGGGACGATTCCGAGAGCAGCGGAGTCAATTGGTTTGCGATTGGGTATGAGGATACGAATAGTGATTTGTACGTAAAGACATGTGCAATCAATGATGCTGGGATGATTACAAAGAGTTGGGTTGATACCCAAGCGATCGATACCACCAATGGTGATTTTTGTAGTTTTGCATTGGCAGGTTATAACAGTTCTGCAACCACTAAACTATTGCTCGTAGGTTTCAGTGGTGAGAACGCGGACGGTTATGTGAGCAGTGTTGATGTCACCAATGCAGGGATGATCAACACTGAAATAGATACCTTGGAATTTGATGCTACTGACTGCATCAGTCGTCCTTGGTTGTTGAAAACCAACACAACGTTTGGTTGGATACTCATGTACGAAGGTACTGGCAATGACGGGTGGAGTTGCACATTCACCCTAACGACAAATGAGGTTCCCTATTGGAAGACAACATCTCCTTATACTATCATTGGCACAGGATCAGATATTGGACCTAGTGGACTGAAAAACATCACGTTATGGTATCGCTACCGGGTCACCAATACCTCAAGCTGGGGAGGATGGATGAGATGGAACAATGCTGAAAATCCTGATACTGACCCCTGGGGCACTATCTCATGGAGCTTCAACAACCCGAATGGAACCGGTCGATACCAATTCTATAGCATAGCAAGGGATAATGTAACAAATACCGAATCTGCCCCTGGAAACCCGGATGTCTCATGCGGGTATGATGACGAAGCACCCATTTCTTCTGCCACCATGATCGCTGATTATTGGATGTCAACCTCTTCAATGACCATCAATGCAACAGCAAATGATGGCGGAAGCGGGGTAAGAAATGTCACGTTGTTCTCTCGTTTCAGCCCTGATAATATCTCCTGGGGGGGATGGGTAAGTGCTGGTGTCGATTCTGTTCTGCCCTGGTCATGGAGTTTTATGTTTTCAAATGGGACAGGATATTACCAATTCTACAGCATTGCAC
>DATMXJ010000158.1:0-2113 GCA_035561675.1 Thermoplasmatota archaeon | reverse complement strand
GTATAGTCCTCAGGGCCGTACGCTGAACCTGATTCGAGGTAATACTCTCCGTTGGCATCCACCGGTGGGGCAAATTCATCCACTGAAGAATATTGTCCCTCGGGACGGTTGTTGCCGTTGTTGAAGACAAGAATATGTCCTTCACCCGGGAGTCCAGGTTTTATCCATGATGCATCATGTTGGAAGAATAATTTTTGGTTATTAGAGGTTCCAGCATCGTATGCTTCTGGGTTCCCCCAGCGATATAATAAATCTCCTCCTTTCCCGCTGTTTCCACCACTATGGCCTGCCGCCTCTTCGGTTGTTGTGCTATGATCGATGACCCAGACTTCATTGAAATTATGGATGTCTATGAGTATTTGATCAAACTCTGGGTTGTAATCAACTGAATTCGTATGAAGCCAGTCGCCCACAAAAGGATCGCCAAAATTGATGTCAATTAATTCTGGGTGATTCCCGACGACACCGTAATTTGCTTTTGATGAATCATAATCTTGAATGAGATGATCCCACACGTGCCATTCCCAGACGACAGTCCCGCTTGTTGTTCCAGTCGGGTGTACCTCAATGATTTTGTCAGGGGTAAATGTGGTTCCTTCGATGGTATCTGGGTTACGTCCTGCGGCAATAGCTTCAGAACGTGTTTTTGTTACCCACACGATCATCAGCACGTTTCCATTTGGTAAATACCTAATATCATGATGGCAGGTACATCCGCTCACTGTATATCGATAGTCCCACGCTAGTGTTCCATCCCATAAAATTTTTTGAATACCACCACCACCAGAAATTATTGGACGCAGAATAGTACCATTCCCTAGCCAATACGCTTCAGTAAAAGGTCGATACGCACTTGACCACGTATGATTTATAGCACCAGTGCTATCAATTAAATAGGTTGTGGTGCCATAATAGGGGGCAAACAGGATCTGTCCATCGATTGTCCTCCCGTTTTGTTCTTCCTTCGAAGAAATGTTTTTTGATATTGATACCGGGGTAAAGGTGGTCCCTATCATGACAAAGAATAACAAAAAAATGAGGGCTTGAGATTTCTGGTTCTGTCTCATAGGAATCAGTCTAATTAATATTTCATATGGTATATATGTCTATTGGAATATTAGATGTCAATAAGTCGGATGTTGTTAGAATCAAACGATAAAAGAAAAAAAAGAGACGGGTTATTTTTTTACCATTGTGACGATGAAGAACTGTGTGCCATCCGTTGTTTTCATTCCTTCATCGACAGTTGCAGTGATGTGAATACCTCAGAATCCATGGAGTCCAGCAACAAGAACCTTATGTATCAGATGCTTTTCCCCCAATTCTATAATTTTATAACACACTCCTTCGATAATAACATTATTCATTCAATGAATTTCTAATGATTTCACTACTGATTTAACGATAAAAAAAAGTGCAGGGGAAGGGATTTGAACCCTCGGACTCCTGCGAGACAGGATGTCTCATCACACGAACCTTTCTTGTGTTTTGATCTTAAGTCCTGCGCCGTTGGCCATGCTTGGCTACCCCTGCAGTCCATCAATGAAATAAAGAAGTGCGGACGCCGGGATTCGAACCCGGGCAAGAGGCTTGGAGGGCCTCAATCATAACCACTAGATCACATCCGCATTCTACGACCTGTATCTTCCTTTCAATGTCTGTTGTGAGGTAGACATAAACTTACTATTCATAATCTTTTTTATCAAACATCCCTCTGTTGAGATGACAGGAAAAAAGAAAAAACATAAAGGAGCAAACAGGAGAAGATTTAAATCAACAAAGGAGATATCAGAAGCGTTAGGAGGTGCAGTATGGTATACAAATACGAAGGATGGACGTTATACACACGCAGCGTCACCCTAAAAGGCGGACGGAAACAAACCATCTATTTCTTCAGCAAACGCTCACCAAAAAGCGGGACTCCCTGCGATTTACCAGACGGGTACGCTGTTGGTGTCAATAAGAGAACCAGTCTTCCTTACCTTAAAAAGAAGTAAAACTCTTTGATTCCTTTTTTTCTCTTTTTTTTTTTAGACCGGAGAAAGCTTTATAAGTACAAATGATGTTCAATAATCCGTGAGAAGCATGGGTGACGAGAGTAACGACTCTGAAG
>DATMXJ010000157.1:0-2104 GCA_035561675.1 Thermoplasmatota archaeon | reverse complement strand
GTTGGATACAGGGCATCTTTACATTTTACAGCACTTCGTGCACGCTACCCAAGTCGCCTTCGCAAATCCACATTCATCCTCTAATTCATTGAACAATTGCTGCTCGATGGTTTTTCTCCAGACATTCGTTTGTGATTTGCTCTCTTGACCGGCTGCTGGCATCTCCGGGTCCCATATCCCGTCTAATCCGGGACATTTTGAATGGGTCGACACTTGTCGGTGATGTAATATAGCATCATATGGTTTATAATTAGAAATAATCTAATAACAAATATGATCGTGGCCACCAAACAGTTGGATTGAGGTGATCACAGCCGTGCCATTTCAGCAACAGGCTACGTTTCAGATTGTTTTTAAGAGGCTGTTGCCTAATTGAAAATTTTTCCTGGCACCCAAGTTTGCCAGTTTAGCCACATGAGCTATAGAAAAGGTAAACTATCGCGACCATATTTTTTGTCAGGCAAACCAATTTGACAGTTCAATAATTTATGATGTCTCACCTCCAGAAACTGCCCAGTTTGACCGTAAAACCATCACGTTAATGGCATCGAAGTTGGAGTAGACGTACGTTTTGACCATCCGTTCCCACGAATCCACAGTGACTGTCAAATTCGATAGAGATTTTTTGATGAATTTAGTGGATGTATGCTTGAGTTCTGAAATTTCGTATCTCATCAGCGAGACGAATAACTGAGCAATAAAACCAATGATTAACGCCCCGTAAATGCTGTTATCCGTCCATACTCTGAGTGGTTTGATTTCAATCTCGTTCTTCAGAGAATTGAAAATCTTCTCGATTGAGTCTTTTTTCCGGTAAGTCAGAAGAGCCTCGGCAAGTGTCAAATTCTTACTTGATTTCAGGCAGAAAAATCCCTCTCTGCCGTTGATGATATTATCTTCAAGTAGTTTGACTGCCTCGTCTTCGGATAGTTCAATAAGTTTAGTCTGGATAGAATATTCCACATCGATTAGCAGATTATTGATCCTGAATCGCTTTGGAAGTTTTTTCCCGCAATCTATGCTTTCCTGTATCGCTTTTGCTTCGTTTATCTGACTCAATATTTTTCTGGCTCTCGATTCAAGCTGTTCTTTTTGAAGGCTTTCGGAAAAGAAAAGATAATTCACACTGTTTGGTTTTAGGATTTTAATCCCCCTAATCCCTTTTTCCGCGTCAATCGTCAGAGGATTGTATTCATCAAATCTTGAAATTATTCGGTCGTCACTTGTGTTGAGTTTCTTTGATGTCATGTACTGCAGGTTATCTGCCCGGATCATTGCAGTATTTGTGATACTGTTCGCACCTTTATCAAAAATTACCAGGGTGTCTTTTTTCAGCCTATCCTTGATCTGGTTATAGGTTTTTTCGAAGTGCTTCTGATCGTTTGTATTCCCGGGTTCGATGGTGAGGCCAATCGGGATGTTTATCGGGTCCGCAAGTTCACTGACTCCCAGAGTGATCTGTTTTTTATCCGGCCGATGATCGCGGCTGTACCCGTACTTTCCGAGGCTCGCTTCGTTTCCATGAAGGACTATACTGGTCCAGTCCATGTTGATGTCGGTATGCTCAAAATCATATCTTTCGAAAAGTGTGTCCTGGAGATCTGAAATGATCTCTTCTTTGTGTGCTCCGATCGTTTCAAGAATACGGTACAGGGTTCTTTCACCAAAGGGTTCAAGATCAAATGTCTCAAGGACTTCAGCTCGATTTATCCATTCATGAGCTCGTTTTATGCTGAAATTGTCATTCAGTTTGTAACTGAAAAGTGCTTTGAGCAACTTATTGATATCAATGCCATTCTTCTTGTGTTTCCCGAATATTTTACTGCAATTCAAGACCTGATACAGATTTTCAACTGTATAAATGGTCCCGATAGGAAAGGATATATTTTGATTCGGTACAATTTCATGGGTTCTTGGTTTTTTGGGCATAAAACAATTTGACCAAGAACCCCCTTATTCTTTCAGTGGCAAACTTGGGTTAAACCCCCCGGGGGGGTTCCAATGGAGGCGATGAGGGTTGTCATATCAGGAGTCATGGGGCATCAGCCCCATCTTGTAAATGATCTTAAGTACATGTATTACCCACGAAAAAAAATGAAAAGAC
>DATMXJ010000156.1:0-2977 GCA_035561675.1 Thermoplasmatota archaeon | reverse complement strand
GGTACAGGGAGGTGAGATCGGTTTCTAAATCGGTGATGACGATGAGATGTTTCTTTGTGGTCTTATTAAGGAGGAGATGATGAACAGCTTCGTAGATGCCGCTGGCTTGTGCAGGATGGTGTATCGTTCGTTTTCCCTTGGTAAGAAACGGGAAGACGGTGGAGAGGAACTGTTGGTGTTCTTCTCTGACGTGCACCGTGTTTTCCTCTGTTTCAAGGAGTGGTTCTAATGAATACTCTTTTGTGTGAATCTGTTCAGGGATGCTGCTGAGTGATTCAAAAAATTTCGTGTAGTTATTTGTCGGTTCGATCATGGTCAGTGTTTTGAACTCATCGTAGGCGACAAGGCCGACGGGGTGGCGCAGTGATTGCAGGATCTTTGAAAGATGAACAGCTAGGGTAGTCGCATGTTCCACTTTTGAGCTCTTCCCGCTGGTTCGTCTCATGCTTCGTGAGCAATCAAGAAGGATTGTTGTTTCAATCATGTCTTGTTTTTGGAAGATTTTCGTCATGTGTTTCTGTAGTCGTGAGGTTGTCTTCCAGTCTATGTCTTTGAGTCTGTCACCAGGTTCATAGGGGCGTATGCCATCCATTTCGTAGAGCGTCTCAAGTCCTCCTAGGACTGGTGTGGACAGTTCGATGTGTTCTCGGTTGCTGACGCGTTTTGCTTTCTGGATTTCTTTTGGGTCGCTATGGACCATGACGGTGAAGATGTTGGGTTGTGTTGTTTTTGAATTGTACAAGCCCCAGGGGTCGCTGAATTCGAAACTGACATCATTGAACTGCTGCTGTCCTCTGCTCAGAAATTGGATCTGGTACTCAAGGGTGACTTCGTCATCATGTTTTACGAGGTGTTGTGTCGTATTTTGTCCTTTGAGTAGCTCCGCGTTCTGTGGTAGTTCATCGGTGATGGCGAGATGGGAAAGTGGTCCTGTGTTTTTTACCGTGGTTTTTATGTTGATGGGATGGTGGGAAAAAACGAGGGGTTCCATTATTCTTCTCTGTATGATCAGTTGATCAGGGTTTGGTTTGAAGTGTGTTTTGGTGTACACCATAAAAACGATGAGTAGCATTGCGGTGAATGCGGGAAGAAGCGTGGTGAAGAGAAAGCTTGTTATGAAGAGGAGAATGGAAAGAAAAAGCAGGGTTTTTGCATACTGTGTGTAGTGCGGCCGTAACATGGTGTCAGCTGTTCGATAGAGCGTGTTTGCTTTTTAAACCTGTGCTTCTTTCAACGAGGTGGGTGAGGATGCAATCGGTTGTAATCAGAGGATAGTATATCCTGAATCCAGATGGAAAGAACCTGAAAGAAGGCGTATACCTATTTCTCGTGCTCTCAAACTAGGCCCCCCTGACCGTATTTTTCAGAAAAAAAATACTTTAGTTCCATGTGTTAGAGAATAGTTTTCACGGTTTTAGAACCCATGTTTTTTTTTCGATATATAGTACGGTTTTTTCCACTAAAGTTAAATAATATTGAAGCGTTCTTTTGTAATGTTTACGTAATTTAATTGTGTTTGAAAAAGAACATGATTGATTACGAAATAACAAGGTGGATGGGAAAAAAATGAAAAAACAATTAGTAATTATTGGAATATTAGTTGTATTATTAGCAGTTGGGTTCAGTGGATGTGAAACAAAACAAAACGGGAATCAGCTGGACATAAACCAGGATGGGAATCAGAATAATGGAGCACAAAATGAAACCGAACTTGCAGGAAAAATCGTCTTTATTTCTACAGGGAATATTTACGTTGTAAATCTTGATGGGAGCGATTTGATACAGCTTACAGATTTTTCTCTTGGGGCTCAAGATCCAGTATGGTCACCAGATGGAAAAATGATTGCTTTTTCAGCGACAAATGATGGTGGAATTTATACGATAAATGCGGATGGAACTAGTTTAACCAGAATTGTGTATAAAACAGTGTACGATGCATATACTGATACCTGGAATGTTGCTGCGAACAATCACCCGTCGTGGTCTCCTGATGGATCTGCGATTGTGTATGAATCATTAGGGGATGAAAACAGCGGAACTACGGTGTCAAATGCCAACATCTATGTTGTGAATTCAGACGGGACTGGTATGAGAAGCGTAACAAATGAACCCTCCTACGAAGGCCAGCCATCTTGGTCTCCAGACGGGAATAAAATTGCTTTTGTGTATGTCAAAGCTGAGGGTGATGGGTATAGCAATTATCATATCTACGAAATGAATGCTGATGGTAGCAATTGGGTGCAACTTACGAACAGAAGCATCACCGTTAATAATCAAAATCCAGACTGGTCTCCGGATGGAACAAAAATTGTATTTACCGGTGATGGAGACGAGCATCAAGGCGTATTCTGTATTAAACTTGTGGACAAATCCCTGACATTTGTAGGAGCACTTGGAGGCAAACCTACATGGTCGCCAGGCGGAAGCGAAATTATGACGTATGGCTATGAAAGTGGAACCGGTAGTATGAGAATCTGGGTCACAAACGCTGATGGTAGTAATAGCAAAAAGGTAGACATATCAATAGATGCGTATGAACCGGACTGGACGTCACAGTAAGAATCACCAGCATAAGCGAAAGACAGCGACCATTTAACAATCTTCAAGCAACGACAACCAACAACATCGCAAGCGTACAGTGATAAGATTAGCAAGATCGCTCAGTGTTTTTTTTCCATGGTCCCTCTATTTATTTCTATTTCTCATTTGGTCACAAGGTCTAGCGGTATCTTACAAAAAAATCATCAAATATGGTAACGAATACAAATCTCTCCCCCTGCGCTGTTTCTCATGATGCAGAGTGAATCTGAGACGATGGAGGGAGCTATTTTATCAGTCCCCATTTACGTTCGAAAATACTGTTAAAATCGCTATCTTTATAAATAAAAATAATATTACATTTGTAATTGTAATGTAATGTATTTGTGTTGCTGATATGCAGCATGAGTGGGGATGATGTAACCGATTACATACTACC
>DATMXJ010000155.1:0-4053 GCA_035561675.1 Thermoplasmatota archaeon | reverse complement strand
ACGTTGGTCCCTACTGCTGAGAAAAAATGAGCGAACTCCACAGCGATATATCCTCCACCGATGATCACCATGTCCTTCGGTTTTTCTTTTAAAGAAAAAACATTTTCATTTGTCAAATAGGGAATAGCATCGAGTCCCTTTATCGGAGGGATAAGAGGTCGTGCGCCAGAGCCAAGAAAGATTTTTTCTCCTTTGATGTCCTTCCCAGAAACCTCCAGTGTGTACTCTTTGATGAAAAAACATTCGTTTTTGTAATAATCAAGGTTCTCTGCATGGGAAATACCGTGCTCTGTCGCCTCATGGCTCTCTTGGATCGGTCGTTGAACCCGCTGCATGATCGCTTGGAAATCAATGTCCTTTATTTCAGCGGTGATTCCCAGTTTTTTTGCTTCTAAAATCTCCATGATACGATCAGCAGGATGGATCAGTATTTTTGAAGGGATACAGCCGACATTCAGACAGGTTCCTCCGAGTGGTCCTTTATCGACCCATGCCACGGTCAACCCATGGGATACTGCGGCATCGACAATCTCCCCGCCAGAACCGCTTCCGACGACGATCACATCATATGTTTTCATCCTTACCTCTTCATCATATTTTCATTATTTATTTAGAAGAACTGACTTCGATGCAATGAATTGAATAACGTTCAGATATATATGAATGTGGTTACCTGTTTTCGATTTAGATTGAAAGGTTTGTATACGTAAATTCACTCATATGATAGGGATTCCTTGTCATCTTGACAAAACGAGAAAAAATTAGGTAGAATCTCCAAGGTATCACGATTTTTATATTCATCGCTGTGTTTTTAATTTGTTTTCCATCATTATGTTTCACCGTCCAGATCCGAGATTCTTTCTTCCGAGTGTTTTTTAAAACACCGCAGATATCAGTATCTATGAATAGCATCACCAGAAATCTTCCTCTCCTCGATGTTCCGTATTTCCAGCAGACGCGAACTGCCACCTGTGGTCCTGCGTGTCTAATGATGGTGATGAAATATTGGAATCCATCATTGGAGTTTTCACGAAAATTCGAAGTTCAACTCTGGATGAAAAGCTATTCGTTGTTCTTGTTCGGAGGAACATTTCAATATGGATTGGCAGCAGCTGCAGGAACGCTTGGTTTTAAAACCGAGATTTATCAAAAGCTGCGGTTCTCAGATGGTTATCCGAGATTACCCCGGTTCGCTAGCCTCATTGAAAACATCGTTTCACGAAAATCCCGTCGCATGCATATACCGATTGTTTACAGACAAGAGAATCTCAGGGTAATCGCTGATGCACTCAATCAGTCGATCCCACCTATTGTTTTTATAAATTTACATCCTGTCCTTGGTGAGAACGTCTTCCATTGGGTCGTCGTCACTGGTGTAGACGATCAGAATGTGTACATCAACGACCCATATGTTCCAAGAGAGTTGGCCGGACAGCAAAAGAAAAATTACCCTCTCCCCTTGGATGTCTTTACTCAGGCCATGATGACTGAGATTGGCAGAAACCTCCGGTTTCCTCCATGCGTTGTTTTAGTTCATCCCTAGATTTTTTTTCATGATCATATGGTTGACGCGAACCTTTAAATGTCCTTAACCTTTTTTTTAATGCCGCATGCGGATACTTATTACCGATGAAATGAGCCTCAGTACTATATTTACCTCTTTTGATCGCTCATTTCTTTATTCGTTCTCCTTTGTTCCTACGGTGATTACGGCACGACAGTTAGCAGCGGTCACCCCGGCATCTCATTCGCTGACCATTCAGGAAGGGAATACGACGATTGATTTCGAGGCGGATTACGATGTGGTGCATATCAATTTCAAGACCGCTCTCGCTCCAAGGGCGTACGAGGTTGCTGACATCTTCCGGAAAAAAGGGAAACGAGTTGTTTTAAGTGGGTATCATCCTTCTGCGTTACCTGCGGAAGCAGCACAGCATGCGGATAGCGTCATTGTGGGGGATGCGGTTACCCTTTGGCCGGCCGTGGTCAAGGACCTTGAAGCAGGCACCCTACAGCCATTCTACACCTCAGCTGATACACATGATACATTCATCTTGCCATCGACGCAAGCAATAAAATTAAAAGGTCTTCAACTGACGAATTCCATCGAAGCGACACGAGGATGTCCTCATAAATGTGATTTTTGTCAGGACGCAAATATTCGTGATGGAGGATTATTTCGCACCCGGTCTCTCGATGATGTCATTGAAGAAATAGCATCTCTTCAGCAGAAAATATTTTTCTTCACTGATTTTTCACTCACCATCGATTTGGCCTATACGAAAGAACTGTTTCGTCGTATGCACAGATTACGGAAGAAATTTATCTGTGGGGGGAACGTCGATGTCTTGGCTGAGGATGAAGAGCTGTTGCGTCTTTCTCATGATGCAGGATGCATCGAGTGGATCAGCGGGTTTGAGACGTTTTCCCAAGAATCACTCAATGGTGCGCATAAAAAGACTAACATCGTGGAAGACTATACTCGTGCAGTAAAGAAAATCCATAAATACAAAATGGCTGTGTTTGGGACGTTTGTTCTTGGTTTTGATGAAGATACCCCTGATGTTTTTCAGGTGATGCGCACGCATATCGGTAGACTTGGTATCGATGCAGTGAATTTCGCACTCCTCACCCCCTATCCCGGGACTCCGTTGTTCAACCGGTTGGAAAAAGAAGGGCGAATATTGACAAAGGATTGGTCAAAATATAATCGTAAGAATGTCGTTTTTGAACCAAAAAACATGACAAAAAAACAACTGGAGGAAGGATTCCGGAACATTACGTTATCTTTTAGTTCTCTTCCGTCAATGGGGTACAGGACGATGCGAAGTCTGAACCTTGGACTATACCCTTTTCTTGCAACCTTTGCTGGGAACCTTGGCCAATTTATGAAAACCTAACAGGAATGGATATCCTTTATTCCTTTCACTTTTTTTTGATTTTTTGGAATTTTTGTGTAAAATGATAAAAAACTTAACAATCGTTAAATTTATATATCTCGTCGACTCATAATAGTAGTGACATGAATACCCTCGTTAAACTCATGATCACAATTGCTGTAACCGTTATCCTTGTTTGCTCAGGATATGCATTACTATTAAATGGACAGACATCTCAACCTGATACATCAAAAGATACTAGTCAAGATTCAAATGAATCAAACGACACGGTTGCTCCAACTATTACCTCTGTCACCGGCGATCTGGTTGTTGATGCAGGAACTACGATAACAATAACGACGACCTTTTCTGATGATGTTGCGGTGACCTCAGCTAAATTATTTTATAAACCAGCCACTGCGATTGCATGGAGCTCCAAGTCGATTCTTACTGGGTCAGCGACTTTTCCCCTTCCTGCTGGATCAAATGAGAGCTGGTATTATTATATCACTGTTGATGATGTTGCAGGGAATGGACCGATTGGTGATCCTTCGGCAGATGGGAGTTCCTTTTATACGATCACGGTCCTAGATACGCCAACGAATCCTCCAGATGACAATGATACAAATGGCGATGGAGGGAATACTTCGCAGAATTCCTCACGTTTTGTATTCATTGAACTTGGCACCAAGATCGTCTGCTCAGAATGCCCTAAGATATCAGTCATCCTCAATGAGTTATACAACTCGGGGGACTATCCATTCTACTACGTTAGTCTCCCGCAAGACAACCCCGACGCTTTAGCCCGCATCAACGACTATAACATCTGGGGATATCCAACGGTCTATATCGATGGAGGGTATACGACCCTTATCGGTAGCAGCATCCAAAAATCTGATTTTGAAAAAAACGTCACATCCGCAGCAGAACGAATCACTCCTCGTATCTTCATTCGCACGACCGCCCATTGGGACAACCGAACAAATATCATCGCTGTAAACGTGAAGGTAGAAAATCAGGAGACCTCGGAGTATCAGGGGCGGTTACGAGTCTACATCACTGAATTGATTTCGACAAAATGGCAAGCTGGAACCCCTATGCATTTCTCCTTCCTTAATTTTCTGATAAACGAGGATGTTCAAATCCCTGCCAATGACCATCGTATCATCAATAA
>DATMXJ010000154.1:0-5898 GCA_035561675.1 Thermoplasmatota archaeon | reverse complement strand
ATGATGCCAGTGATGGGAGTCGCCTTGATTATTGTCTCGACTGGGATAGATAGAGGTATATTTGGCGACCCTGGTGGTTTTCTTGCGAATCAAATGAGAACCGCAACCCTCTTCCTCATCTTCACCAGTTGTCTTATCAGTCCAATCTTACTCAAACGGAGTATGGGATCCCCGTTAGGGAAAAAATTTGGAAAAACAAAAACGAAGCTTTCATCATATCATCATCCTCACTGTGCAGAGTGTTTTTCAGCCTTACGATTAGATCCTGCGAACAACAAATGGTACTGTGATGGCTGTCAGGGTTATGTGGAGATACGAAAAAAGACTCCTCGGCATACGTTAGGAAAAACAGATAGGAATATCAAATACATCATAGGCGCTGGCACGATTCTCTTATGTGGGTATGTGATCCAAAGTTCTATACGTATGACAGTATTTGAGAAAATAACGGCGATTATCGGGATCTTTCTTGGGACAACTCTTGCGTTCTTTGCGCTTAAACTTCTTTTTTCACCTCAAAAAACCACTAGCTAACTTTCTGTGATATCCACATTCGGTTCCTAATTTTTATATTTGGAAACTCATTGACGATAGAAACAGAGGCGAACCTATGCTTGATTTTAATTATAAGGTTTCAACACAAATTTTTTTTGGGAGAAATTCAATCGGACATCTCGGCAAAGAGTTGAAGCAATACGGGACGAGAATTCTGTTTGTCTATGGTCAAGGGACTATAAAAAAAACAGGGTTATATGATTCTGTTACAGATATTTTCCTGAGAAATAACATCATCTTTCAGGAGCTTTCCGGAGTGCAACCAAACCCACGGATTTCTCAGGTGCGGCAGGGTATCAAGCTTTGCAGGGAACATGACATTGCATGTATTGTTGCTGTTGGTGGTGGCAGTGTCATTGATTGTGCAAAGACGATTGCGACCGGCTTCTATCATGATGGAGACCCCTGGGATCTGTTTCTCTATGGAGATTCTTCGGTGAAAAAAGCGCTCCCAATTGGAACGGTCCTGACATGTACTGGAACTGGTTCTGAGATGAACGGGAATGCCGTAATCTCAAATGAGGAAACCGTAGAAAAACTCGCTATCCACCATGACATTCTACGACCAAGGTTTTCAATCCTTGATCCAACCTATACGTTCTCTGTACCTTCGAACCAAACAGCAGCAGGAACTGTCGATATTTTTAGTCATATCCTTGAACAATATTTCAGTCCTACCAAGGATGCGTTTGTGCAAAACAGAATAGCGGAGGGTCTCCTGAAGACCTGTATTAAATATGGTCCTGTAGCGGTAGCAGAGCCTACGAATTATGAGGCGCGAGCGCAGTTGATGTGGACCAGTAGCATCGCACTCAATGGTCTTCTTGGTTACGGGCGAATCAGTGATTGGGCGACACATGGGATTGAACATGCATTAAGTGCTGTCTATGATGTGACCCATGGGGTTGGTTTAGCGATTTTAACACCCCATTGGATGGAGTATGTCCTCAATGATCAAACGAGAGATAAATTTGTTGAATATGCTCGGAATGTATGGCAGATAGAAGGTAATGATGATGTAGTCATCGGAATGAAGGGGATAGAAAAAACAAGGGAATTTTTTACCCACCTTGGCATGCCACAAACACTCCGGGATGTCGGTGTGAAGCAAAACACTCTTACGAAAATGGCCGAAAAAACAGTCATGCATGGTGATGTTGGGAAATTCAGAAAACTAGGAAAAAACGATGTCCTCACTATTCTTAAAAATGCTTTCTAGCATAGACAAAAAACAAGATTGATGTTTTTTTCTGATTTTCTTGTCATACCATTGTCTGTTTTTTCTGATGTTTCAGTTGAACATAGCGAGCGATCATGAGGCATAACATCGCTATCGCGCACCCGATCATAAAGAACAATACACCAGGTCCACCGTATCGATCAAAGATTGCGGCGACAGCAGGCACCCCAACAAACATCCCTGCGCTGATGACAATACTATAAACAGCCATGGTCACCCCACGTTTTGTCTCCTGTGCCTCATCCGCAAGTGACGACAACGCCGAGGGCCCAAACGCAAGAGCCATGAACCCGAAAATCCCGAGAAGCGGCCAGAGTTGAAGAATGCTGTTTTTCACGTCCTCTCCATTCGATGTTGGAGCGATGCCGTATCCAATACCAACGACTGTCATCACACCGACAAATCCAATCGTACCAACGAGCATAATTGGGAGACGTCCATACTTATCAGAAAGACGCCCAAAGATAACCTGAGTTGTGATCAGTACTATTCCTACACCACAGATGATGCCAGAGAGAAGGATTGGTGAAATCGTAAGAATTCCACCTTGAGCGGTTGAGACGGTCAAGAACGTCAGAACCGCCCCGATGATCATAAACACAATGAACCATGGAAGCGTAAGCAGGATAACAGAACGTTGTTTAAACACACTGACAATCGTATTGAACCTTATTTTCTGGCAAATCACCTCGGATTTCTTTGGTTCCGTGATATTTACAAAACAGTACACACAACCAACTAGCGCCATCACACCAGCTATTAGGAACGTATGCCCGAGAGAACCTTTGAAAAACTCAAGGAAAAGGGCTCCCACGGCGTAGCCAACGATCCATCCGAGCATATTGAATGCGTCAAATGCACCCATTTCCCGTCCTCGTCTATGCTCAGGAGCGTAGTCTGTTAACAGTGCTAATGATGAAACAAGAATGGCACCTGCAGCCATCCCATGAGCTGCATTGATACAAAAGATCCCATAGAGGTTCTTTGTGATCGAGAGAAGAAACAGAAGGAACGCTGCAGTAAGAAGACCGGATAATAATACGATTTTTCTCCCATAACGATCGACGACTGCGCCAATAAATAAGACGGTCCCCATCTCGAAGAGCGGAGATGCAGCAGATACAATACCATACCCGATGTACTCTGAAGTGATGTTCAGATAAATCGGAAGTGTGGCGAGCATGATCCCAAAGCTGGCTCTGATAAAAAACGTTGAGATATAGAGAGATGATAGTAATCGAAGGTAGAATCGGTCATGCATAGTGGTCAGACCAAGTAAAAAAGTATCGCTATAAATAGGTTCTTCTATTGAGAATCAAATCATCAAAATCATAAAAATTAGAGGCCATAAATATTTATACCTCGAGGTGAATGTATCATTCGTGTGAGGTGGATGTCATGAGAAATATTTTAACAGATCAACCTGCTAATGCCTCGTTGCCATCAGATAAAAAAGCGGAATCGAAATCACCTATGGAAAATACATCGTGTTCTGAACAAATCATCAAAGGTCTGAAGATAGAAAGCACGCTGTTTTGTCTGGACACAGGGAAAGAAAAATATCTTTTTGCGACTGAGGATGAGGCGATTGAACAACTTAAAAAACTCGAGAAAAGCAGCATTAACCCGGATAATTCACAAATTGTCCAGGTGACCACAACGGGAAACGCCTGGAAATTGACCCAGGTGCCTTGGTCACATATTGCTATAAAACTTCTGTGAGAACAATTTTCATCCTTTTTTTTTAGCTGAGGATATGGTACTGTACTTTTTTCTGGTCGAACTTATCTTTTATCATCTCAATTTGTTCTTTTCCTAATGTCTGGAATGTGATTACGATTTTCACATACCCGACAGGTACCGCTGTCGTGCATCGGTCATGTTCTATTGATTGTACATTTGAACCGACATTCGCAAGTATTGTCAGAATATCTTTCAGTACTCTTGGTTTATCAAGGGCTGTTATCGATACTTTTACTAGGAGTTTATGACGCATCATCCCTCGTTCGATGATCTGAGTGAGTAAGGAAAGGTTGACATTTCCCCCGCTGAGGACTGCGACGATATTTTTTTTGGGAAAGGAGATTTTTTTGCTTAACAGGGCAGCTAATGCGACCGCGCCGGCTGGTTCTGCGACGAGTTTTGTTCTTTGTAACAATAGGTAAAGGGCGTTTGCGATTTCCTCGTCATTTACCGTCACGACTTCATCAACGTACCGTTCTGCGAGAGCAAACGTCAATTCTTTTGGTGTTTTTACCGCTATTCCATCTGCGATGGTCATAATACTTTTCAAAGGTATTATTTTGTGTTGTTCTAATGACAGTTTCATGGATTGTGCGCCTTCCGCTTCGACACCGATGATTTTTACTTTTGGTTTCAGTGTCTTTAGGGTAAGAGCGATCCCGCTCACAAGCCCTCCGCCACCGATGGGGATAATAACGGCATCTACTGTTGGGAGTTCTTCGAAAATCTCTATTCCGATTGTTCCTTGTCCTGCGATGACGTACTCATCGTTGAAAGCATGGACGAATGTCATCTTTTTTTCTTCTGCGTATTTTTTTGCTGCCTCTGCCGCGTCATCATAGGTGACTCCTTCGAGAACAACCTGTGCCCCATAAGATTTTGTCGCATTAATTTTTGCTGGGGATGTGAAAATTGGCATGTAGACGGTACTGTTCACGCCCATTAAGGTTGAGGCATGTGCTACGCCCTGTGCATGATTTCCTGCCGAGGCACAGACGACGCCTTGTTTTTTCTCCTTCTCTGTTAAATGATAGATTTTATTGTACGCGCCTCTTATTTTGAAAGATCCTGTTGTCTGGAGGTTTTCCTCTTTGAGGTACACGTTTGCTTTTACTAAGTTGGAAAATGTTTTTGATTTCTCCAATGGTGTCTTTCTGATGACGGGTTGCAGGATTTGATATGCCTCTTTGACATCTTTGAAAGTGACCATGTGTGTTCCTCAGAGGAGGTTGTTTAGGAAATCCTGTGCGCTCATTCCTTCTTTAAGCCCTTCTTTTTTTGCGTTTTCTGATACTTCGATGACGGTTGCTTTGAGCATGTCATCAAAGGTCTTCACACCGGTGACTTTCCCTGCGACATCTCCAAGTTTATTCGCAGTATTCATATTCAGGTACCCGCACATGATGTATCCTTTCTTTGCTTGGAGGATGAGCAAGGGAGCTTTTCCTAGATCAATGTAATAGCCTGTGACCTGCCCTCTTTCAAGTTTTATTATCTCTTCATTCATGATGACCTCAGCTGTTTAATTCCCCGTTTTGTTTTGGATTTATTTATTCATGAACTCATTGAAGAAAAGGTTTTTTGTAAATCCCAGGAGTAGTAGATCATGGATAGGACAGGTCGTTTATTTTTTCAGTTTCCGTATCTTGAATTCCCCGATTCCCGCTGGAATTATCTCTAATTCGTCCCCGTCATTGATATCATGTGCTTTTGCTAACTGACTCGGTATTGTGATAACGAGGCTGCTTCCCACTATACGTGCCTTCCTTGTTAGAGGCATGAATCCCCTCCTGCAAGAGTAGGTAATGTATAGCTAGATATATATATGTTTCTAAATTTTCAAATATATCTAGATGCATATCTCTTTTTTCGAAAATTCCCTCCGTTCAAACCCTCGGGTAAAAACCAAAACATTATCAATTATTACCAGTTACCGGAGGATGGCGTGAGGCATTATGAAACTATTTATCGATACTGCAGATTTAAATGAGATTAAGGAAATCGCATCATGGGGGATACTGGATGGAGTGACCACCAACCCGACTTTGCTGGCGAAATGTGGACGATCATTGAACGAGATCATCGATGAAATCTTCGAGCTTGTGGATGGACCGATCAGCCTTGAGGTGATGAGTGAAAAAGCAGATGACATGGTCACAGAGGCAAAGCAGATAGTCTCAAAAATACCGCAGAAGCATCGAAACAATGTCGCCATTAAAATACCAATGACCTCTGAAGGGCTCAAAGCGGTCAAAACACTCTGCAAAGAAGGCATTAAAACAAACGTCACATTAATTTTTTCAGCGAACCAAGCTCTTCTAGCAGCAAAGGCTGGTGCGACCTTTGTCAGCCCGTTCATC
>DATMXJ010000153.1:0-2047 GCA_035561675.1 Thermoplasmatota archaeon | reverse complement strand
GGTCACCGACCCTTGACGACGTATTCCTGCATTATACCGGCAGAGCGATACGCGAAGGTACTCCTGAGGGTAGTTGGGCTGAGAAAATGATGAATGCGAGTGAGAAAAAATGAGCGAACTCAAAGGAATCTATGCCTTGTGATACAGGGAGACAAAAGTCTTCCTGCGAGAACGATCACGGGTCGTCTCATCGATTATCAACCCCTTGCTCTGGTTGTTGATCATCGGAGGCGGTCTAGGGTCAGCGGTTTCGTTTAGCGGGGTGAATTATCAGACGTTTATTTACCCCGGAGTCCTTATTCAGACTGCGTTGTTTTCCTCTGTCTTCTTTGGTGTGTACATCGTCTGGGATAAAAAAGTAGATTTCATGAAAGAAGTCTTGGTCGCACCGATGAGACGGACCTCGCTGTTCATTGGAAAAATCGTTGGCGGGTCGACCGACACCCTCCTTCAAATCCTGATTTTATTTGTGATCGGGATTGTTTTTACTGTCAGCGGGATCATGCCAGGGTTGCATTTCACTGTTTTTTCTGTTGCTGTTTCGCTTGCTTTTTTAATGGTGGCGACTGTAGGGCTCGTCAGCGTCGGCCTTATCCTTGGTTCACAGATGGAAAGCCCTGAAGGATTTCAATTGATCATCAGTTTCCTTATTTTTCCGTTATTCTTCCTTTCAGGTGCTCTGTTCCCGATCACCAATCTTCCAGCATGGCTTGCACCATTCATTTTTGTAAATCCAGTGACGTATGCGGTAGATGGAATCCGCGGTGTATTGTTAGGAATGTCTCAATTTCCCCTGTTGTTCGATTTTGCGTTAGTCTGCCTCTTTGCTCTTATCATGATCCTTCTTGGGACCTATGCGTTTAAGAAAATGAAAATTTAGAGAAATAATCAAAAGGTATATTCACATGGAATCCTGGAAAACATATCTTCATGCCGACCCCACAGCCTGGCTTCTTGAACCAAACAATCCTTCAGTGCGATTTGTTACCCTCTGCGACCTGTTAGAAAAACCAGAAACAAATAAGGACGTAAAAGAAGCAAAACAGGATATCATGAAGACCGGTGTTGTACCAGCGATTTTAGCAAAACAAAAGAACGAAGGATATTGGGAGGACCCTGAGCGATTTTATTCAGCGAAATACAAAGGCACTGTCTGGCAGCTCATGATTCTTGCTGAACTTTGGGCTGATGGAAACGATGATCGGATACGAAACGCATGCGAGTTTATTCTTACTCATTCGCAGGATCCGGAAAGCGGAGGGTTTGCGTATTCCACCAGCATGAAAAAAGGTGGAGGACGCCATAGTGAAGTAATCCCTTGTTTAACAGGGAATATGATATTCAGTTTAATACGACTTGGCTATCTGAATGATTCTCGGATTCAACATGGGATTGAATGGATCACCACCTATCAGCGATATGACGACAAGATAGCAGAAGTGCCAAAAGGTTGGCCATACGATCGATTAAAGACAGGATGTTTCAGCAGACATTCGTGTCATATGGGTGCAGTAAAAACACTCAAAGCCTTAGCTGAAATCCCTGAAAACAAACGGAACACTGCTGTGAAAAAGACGATTGAAAAAGGAGCTGAGTACTTTTTGTTACATCATGTGTTTAAAAGCAGTCATCACCTGGATCGTGTACCGAAACCAGGGTGGCTGAAATTTGGTTTTCCCCTCATGTATCAGACTGATGTCCTGGAAATCCTGGGGATTTTAACAAAACTGGGATATGAGGATCAGCGGATGCAGGAGGCTGTCGATATTTTGGTTTCAAAACAAAACACCGACGGCAGGTGGAATCTGGAGAACACATTTAATGGACGCTATCAGGTGAACATCGAAAAGAAAGAAGAACCAAGCAAGTGGATTACAGTACGTGCATTACAAGCGTTAAAAAGATATTATAGTTGCGACTGGGAATACTGCGTGGTCTGAAACGAAGTGAAAGACCCGCAGATGAAAAGTCGCATCTCTATTTTTCTCCAGCTAAAGTATATCTCTTTTTTGTCGCACGCGGCAGGCATTCGCCTGCCCTCTAAAGG
>DATMXJ010000152.1:0-5787 GCA_035561675.1 Thermoplasmatota archaeon | reverse complement strand
ACCCCCGCCACCGCCGGGGCTTTTTGTCGTGAAGTTCCAGGGGTCAAAAGTTGTGCCTGATACGTTTGCACTGTGGTTATCCCAAGCGATAATGTTCCAGTAATACGTCGTGTCATAGGCTAATGCTCCAGGATTATAGGTAAGAGCTGATTGATTAGTATTGACTTTTGGAGGTTGGCTTGTTGTTCCAAAGTAGACATCATAGGTCACGGTATCACCATCAGGGTCTCCCCCAGTCCAGCTCAGTTTAGCGCTAATAACAACCTTGGTCGCGCCATTTGCAGGGGATGGGTTGCTTGGCGGGTTAGGTGGGTTGTTCACTTTTAGTCCTGTGGTAAATTCCCAGAGTGGTCCTTCTGTTGAGGTGCTGTGATTGTCCCATGCGATAATCTTCCAGTAATAATGGGTGATGTTGCTCATCGTGCTTGGATTATAGAGAAGAGCTGATTGATTGTATACTTTTTTTGCAGGAGGATTGGTCGTCCCAAAGTAGACATCATAGGTGACAGGGTCGCCATTAGGATCGCCACCAGTCCAACCAAGATCAGCAGTCACTGGAACACCTGTAGATTCATTTGCAGGGAATGGGTTACTAGGAGTATATGGCGGCTCAGGTTCACCGTTGATGGTCTTAAATTTATATAATTTATATGTTGTTTTTGCTGTTGAATCTGTTACTGTAATGCTCCACCAATAATAGGTTAGAGAAGTATCCATATCGGTGGTATCGGCTGTGTAAGTTCCTTCATGTATATTTGAATAGGTTTCAATGTTATGCCATACACCTGTGGATGCATTGGTTCTAAAGATGATATTCATTGAATCTTCTTGATTATCATAGATATACACTGAAAGTTGAGGGTTAAAGGGAATATTCGTACTTTCATTAGCGGGATATTCATTTATTGCCCAAGGTGCCGTTGCCCCATATGGTGTTGAATAGGGGTATCGGCCGCGGAGTGGACTGTAGTACATGTATTGAGATGATGCTAGTGGGGTTGGTGCAGCTCCATCGGTATCATAGGCATACGTCCGGGTATTTCGATTTATCACTAATTCTAATTTATTATCATTATCAATATCTTGTGCTATGATCATTGACATACCATACCAACCATAGCCACTTCTATTATTATCGAGCGGGATGGATCCTCTGAACACATAATTATCATCGAAGATTGAGATATTTGTTATGGTACATTCAAGAATCTCAACACGTCCATCCCCATTCAGATCAACGATTGCAGGAGGTTCCCAACAATTGAATGGAAGCCACGCTTCAAGAGACCAGGTATACAGATCCCAGATCGCTGGTTTTCCCCAAGCATCACTGCCACCACCTACGATTATTTCCAGATTTCCGTCTCCATCGATATCATACACTGTTGGTTGCGAATGACATCTCACTCCGGGGATATTTGATTGGTGGATAACAGTACCATCAGAACTGTTGTAGACAGCAATGCCGTTACTCCCTGTTTGAGCGAGAGCGACAACCTCGAGTATTCCATCTTTGTTCGTGTCCACAAGTGTTGGGCAATGGCTGCTTGATAACATCTCTGGGTGACTCCATCGTTGTGTGAGATTTGACGCCCAAAACGCTGCGACTCCTTTGCCTACCACATTTCCGTCATACCCTATGTTTCTTTCACAGAGATAGACTTCATACACACCATCAAAATCGGTGTCCCCCAGTGATAATCCCCCATAACAGGGGAAGTACACATGTACTTGGGCAAAAATTGTTCCATCATGCGTAAGGCCTTTTATCCATCCTTCGGGTGTTCCATCTTCGGCCCCTGCTGCACAGACAAAGACTTCAGGGTATCCATCTGCGTTGATATCACCAGCGACTGCATGTTTATTATATAAGGGTGCATTTGCATTATACCATAATTGAGATCCATCTTCTCCAGAGAGAGCCCTGGTTCCTGTGTTATATGAGCTAATCACATCAAGGTAACCATCATTGTTGAGATCAATGATTTCTAGTGGATTATGACTATCCCACATCGTTGTTATGTTATCCCAAAGAATAGTGCCTGTTTTTCCGTCATAAACTACGATTCCGTTTATTCCTGATCGTATGATTTCCATTCGTCCATCGTTATTGATATCAGCAACAGACGGTTGTACTCTTGATTCTCCAGATGCTGACGTGACAAAGACCCATGAGTTTGGTGTTGGAATATTAAAGGGAATAATGGTTTCTGTGGTGAATGTGTACCATTTTCGTGTGTATTGAGTACTGCCGGTTGGATCTGTTGCATTCACCCAGATTTTGTAGCTAGTTGAATAGGCAAGTCCAGATAGAAACAGTGATTTTGTTCCATTGTTTGCGCTCGTTCCACTGGTGGTTTGTCCGTTGTTGCATTGAATGGTCCAGGAAAAGTCGGTTCCCTCAGGATCATTAACCGGAATATTCCAATTGAAATACAGCCGGTTCCCGGAAGAGCCGTTCGCTGGGGAGGGGGTCCCAAACTCTGGTGGGCTATTCCCACCAATTCCTTGCGTAATAAACGTAAACCATTGACGAGTCCACAGACCACTCCCAGCAGGATCAGTTGCATTCACCCACACCGTATACATCGTTGAAGACGCCAATCCAGATAAGGACAATGATTTTGTCCCATTCGATGCACTATTCGCATTCGCAGATTGCCCATTACTGCACTGTATCCGCCAATTGAAGCTATTCCCATCCGGGTCGTTGATAGGAATTCCCCAAGTGAAACCCAACGAGTTCCCAATAGAATTATTCGTCAGAGAAGGTGAATCAAAAACTGGTGGATCGTTCGCCTTTGTCGTAAACGTAAACCATCTGCGGATAGTGAGACCACTCCCATCTGGATCGGTTGCATTTACCCAGACTTTATAGCTGGTTGAGTACGCGAGCCCAGAGAGAACAAGAGACTTTGTCCCGTTCGATGCACTTAGTCCACTATTCTCGTCTCCGTTGCTGCATTGAAGAGACCAAGAAAAGAGATCCCCCTCCAGATCATTGATCCGGATACTCCAGGACAGACTCAATGGGTTTCCTGAAGAACCATTCGCTGGAGAAGGTGCACGTGGTAACACCGGTGAATTATTACCATCTCCTCGTGTTGTAAACGTATACCATTTACGTGTCCATAGACCACTCCCTGCTGGATCAGTTGCATTCACCCAAATCTTGTACGTCGTTGAATAGCTAAGTGGTGAGATCGCTAGATATTTGGACCCGTTGAATGTATTAGTTCCACTAGTGGTTTGTCCGTTGCTGCATTGGATGATCCATGAAATGCGATTTCCCTCAGGATCGCTGATCGGAATATTCCAAGGAATCCATTCTCCATAGGGAGGAGGACTCCACCAGTTCCCTGTAGAACCATTCGCTGGAGATGGATTACCAAACACCAGTGGTTGGTTGGTCGGTGCTGCAATAGATGTGATTGTTGAAAAAGTACTAAGTGATGAAATTACGAGGATGATCCATAAAATATGCGTCATTATCTTTTTCTTTAAATTCATTGTTTCCACCTGGTTATTTCTTTTATTTATTCAAGAACTATTTTGATATGATAATTTATTAAAGTTATATAGTTTTTGATTCAATTTCCATGTTCAAAGAAAAAGCTCGATAATATTTAATAAACAATTGAAAGAATATGTATTACAGGAATTTCTCTTATCTTTCCTGTTTTAAAATCTTCTATTACCAACACTGAATGACGGGATTCTTTAATGGTACCAATAAACCTTTCTCCATTCATTAATTTAAAAGTAACCATGTATCTCATTCTCCTTTATTCCGTGATCTTCTTCGCATCCCATTTATAAGGCTGGTCGCGATATATATCAGAGACTTCTTTAATTCGTAAAAGTCTCCCTTTTTTCGATATTTTTACCACTTCAACCATAATCTCAGTATAAAAGTTGTCTCACTGGGATATATAATTTCTTTGACAACTCTTACCGGTTTTACACTTCAGTGTCCTTTTTACTCAACACGTATCGAGTACGAAAACATAGTTTCGGTGTGTTCCTCATCCAAAAAGGAAGAATGCACACGCTTTCAAACTCAATGATTTTTTGTGTGAATTAATGATATAAGAAAAAGGAGAAAAGATTATTTGTCTTCTTCCCAGTGGGACGATTGATCTCTATACCTATCAGTCACTTCTTTGATTTTTGGAGGCTGACCTTCCTTTGATTTTCGAACCATATCGGTCTTACGTTTTTCCGCTCCCGTGTATTAATTATTTTACAACATCAAACTGTCCAATGATGAGCTGTTTCAAGAGTATGCCTTTGAAAGTATTTGAAAATGTGATGTTCTCCCCTTGGACATAGTGATCGAATTGAAATGGCTTGAAGAGAACCATTCTGAGATTTACCGCGTGAATAGAGATGAATCCCCCATCAGTGATTTTATTTGCATAACTGCCGAAAATAATCGCTTGCTTTAATTCGTAAATCGTGATAATCTGAGGATTCGACCAACCGCTCTCTTGACCATAGACATCTTTGAGTTTCACTCGAATCCCATAGGTTCCCTTTTGAGACCACGGATGAGATGCACAGACCATTTCTCCAGAGGAATAGGGACCAAGCCATTCGCTGAAATCCCCATCGCCCCAATCCCATATACAATAGAGGTTATCCCCGTTCGGGTTAGTCACCGTAACGCAGAAGGTGTAATCGACATTTATAAGACCCCACGATGGGCCAGTAAATGGTGGTGGGTTCGGAAGTTGTATTTGTTCGGCCCCTATGGAATAAAAGGATTCAGGATTATGTTGGTTGTTGTAACAGGTTTTCATCCAACTCGCATTCCAAGTACCACTCGATATCCGAACCTCATCAATATAACCTTTCCAAAATAAACCATAACTACCAGAAGTAAATCTCGCTCCTATCGTATAATAACCATCGGCATCATTAAAGTAATTCACATTCGACAAGGAGGAAGTATAATTTATCCCATCCAAATAAAAGCGAAGACTTGTGTTCGATCTATACACATCAGACCACCAATGAGTAGTTTTTTCTGTGACATAGGATGCAATGGGAGACAGAGCTTTTGGAAGATTACCGTTACCAGTAAAAATAGCGTCACTCGTAGAAGAAATACCCATAGCTACTCCAGGGTAGGGGCTCGATGTAGTCAAACCATATCCTATTAAAACCTGCGATGATGCCAATGAATCCGTATTTGCTATCGCTTCTAACGTGTACGCTCCTGACAAAGAAAATGGTATCACAAACCGATTGCTTGTCCCATTGAAATGTTGCCATTTATAAATACCACCAGATTGAGCCATCCCTGTCCCGTTCACGTTCGCTGTCGCGATATTGTTCTTATTGCTGGTGCTATCAACATACGGAGGTCCATTTTCATCAAGATGATACACGGCTTTATATTTCGAGTTCCAAGTCCCATATTTATTCTGTTGACTCCCCGAATCAGCGTTGCCATAGTACATCCAGATCTTTGTATTGGTCGAGCTACTCAAACTAGTGATATTCACCCAGGCATATAACATGCCAGTATCACCATTGTAATATTCTATCTCGTGGTTGAGTTTTATGGTGTCATCAGAGTAGAGAACAAACACGATATCATTCCCATCGGCTTGTGCTTTATTTGCTAAATCTGAATCAGATGGTATTGAGATGATTACTGGGAAGTTACTCAGAGATGAATCTACTTTGGTATGGTCGATGGTAATTAATTTCCTGTATGGCCAACTTGTATTCCACCAATTGAGATTTTCCAGGGGTAATGGGCTGGTCGGGTGATTTGTT
>DATMXJ010000151.1:0-3425 GCA_035561675.1 Thermoplasmatota archaeon | reverse complement strand
CCCGTAAACAACGAGACCATGGACGAAAAAACCAGAGTACAGAAAGACATCGTAATGTTCGAGGATAACATCAAACATATCAACCAAAACACACTCACTGACAACCAAAAGAAAACCATCGAACTAGCAACGCAATACTACGAAGACACAAAATATTATACAAACAAAAAAGATTACTTCACCGCGTTTGGCTGCATCAACTACGCTCACGGACTGCTCGATGCGATTCTAAAAACCCAACAATAAAAGAGGATGGTCTTATGAAAGTCCAAGGAACCATTGAAAAATATTACCATTACGCCTTCCCCATGCAAACCGTGTTAGTCACCTGCAACGATGGAAAAGGGAACACAAACATCATCACCCTTGCCTGGCACACCCCGATCTCACGGAACCCACCACTCTACGGGATCTCAATTTCCCCGAAACGACACTCCCATGCGCTCATAAAAAAAAGCAAGGAATTCGTCATCAATTTTATCCCGTACTCCCAGGTCGAGGCAGCGGAATACTGCGGAACACATTCTGGAAGAAACACCAATAAACTCTGCCAAACCGGATTAACCCTCATACCTGCCCAGAAACTCTCAACACCCCTCATCAAAGAAGGCTACGCACACCTGGAATGCACACTCGTAAAAAACCTGTCTCTTGGTGATCATACGCTTTTCGTCGGGGAAGTCGTCGCAGTCTCAGCTGATGAAAACGCTTTTCAAAACGAGCTCCTCAGAACAGACCGCATCCATCCAGTCTACTACATCGGACAAAACGCGTACACGACACTTGACAGAGTAAAAAGAAAGACGTTCTAACCGAAAACTAAGGAAACCTCAGTATCAACCTGCATCCCCAAACTCTGGGCTGCATCACCTTGGTTAACGCTGATTTCAAGGAAATGATTACCCCCAAAAGTGACAAGGAGTTCCCCCTGTTTTGCATATCCGTACGAAGTGACAAACGGAACCTGATCCCATCGACGATCACCAGACAGTACAGAAATCTTTTTCCCCCCGATATCACTTGGAAGAATATCATGAGGAATATTTGTTATGAGGTTCCCGAACCGGTCAACATAAAGGACTTTACCGACGATCCGGTCCCCTCGATGCTCCCCCAAAGGAAACTGCAGGTCCACATAATGTGTCGTCTTCGTACCTATCTCACTAAACGGGACTCCACGCGCGATATAACCTGCGACAGGGGCGAAGATATCACGACCATGGAACGTCTGAGATAACGGATGAATCATGTATCGTGGGTTGGTAATCTCATAGACAATAAAATCCCCAAGAAGATGCGCTGTTGGCAACAAAATACCATTATCCGGGCCAACTAGTATCTGTTTTTTTGTCGTGATGATCAATCCTTTTCGTTCCGTACCTACACCCGGGTCAACAACCGCAACATGAATCGTACCCACAGGGAAAAACGGTGCGGTCGTCCATAACAGAAACGCACCCTCCCGGATATTATGCGAAGAAACCTCATGGGTGATGTCAACAATCCGTGCATCAGTGATACTGGAAACCACCCCTTTCATCTGTGCAACATACGCCCCCTTCGTACCAAAATCAGTAAGTAACGTAATCCTCTTCATGTAACGTACCTCAACTCGAATATTTATCCAATATTATTCATTCATACAAGAGCTTTATCATCCGCACTGACTCCAATTGAAGCAAAACTATATATGGAAGAAGCGTGTATAATTAATACAGATTGGAGAAGTACGAAGGAATGGAGCCCGGAGAGATGAGTTATAAAAAAACAAGTGTCGCTGAGGACATTTGGGAGCAAAGCGGGAAACGAAGCATGACCTGCCCTCAGTGTAAAGGATTCTTAACAGTAGTACAGGTCGAACCAATCTATGACCAAGACAATGCCTACACCCCCTACAGGACCGTGGTCGAATGTGCGAGCTGTTCATTCCGCATGGTCACAGAGTCCTTCACGATTCTCGGAGGTGTAAAGGATTTTGACAACGAATACGTGGAAATCGGCAGCTGGGGGCCGAGTGGAAGCCGCGATCTCTCACGCTTCAAACATTCCATCAGCTCCAACCTCCTTAGTGAATTGAAAAAATCACAAGAACTCGTCGAATTCCTGATTGTCAATGAACACGTCGTCCAAGTCATCGGATAAGCAGAGCAACAAAAGAGATGAACCGATTTTTAAATCTCCAAAAGATTACTTTCAAAAAATGGTTCTGATTTTAATAATAAAATAAACATTTCTTTTTTAAAGATTATTTGTACTGGTCTCTGTAGATTAAAGAAATTTACGGTCCTGATTCTTCTGTTCCAATAGATATAAAGTCTTCCGGATTATTTTGAGTGTTAAAAGATGTTGAAATCCATTGTGATGAACGGACTATTTTGGATACTCGTATTTCATCGATAAAACCCTCAAAACACACTCTACTTGGATTATATGCAGATCCACCGATTCTCAATTTGTTTGTGGTTATAGAATAAGAGGTATCTACTGCACCAGCAACAGTATAGTCTGTCGCACCATTCAAATAAATCTTGAAGTCGGTATTAGCATTGTCCCTAACCACTGTAATTTGTCTTGTATTATTATCAAATGGACTCGCCAATGCATTTGTGTATGAATATCCATGACTGGGAACGTTATCCATGTATGTTCTAATTCTGTCTTTTGATTCTCTATTTGAGATATCGATACATAAATAAGGAACAGATGTGGATGGTTGTACTGTAGATATTTCAGAATATTTATCTGTATATGGGTCTTCTGAATGGCCATAACTGTCTGCTTTATACCAGCATTCATATGTCCAGGGATTACTACCAAGTGCAATAGCACTGTTTGTTGTAATGTAATCGCCCACTCCATCGAAGTACTGCGCATATCCTATTTTTCCAATTGTCTGAATTGGTTCATTTGCTCCTTTTTTTGTTCCACCATTATTATTGGTAGTGCTATCTTTTACAATAGATGTCGTTAAATCGTTCATATGATAAACGAGAATATAATTGGAATCCCAGGTTTTTTCTGGATACTCCTGGTCGACACAGTTCGGATTTCCATAATACAGGTATAACGCAGTATCTTCAACTGAAGAAAGCGATGGGATATTCACCCAAGCGAGAAGAGCCCCCGTTGCCTGGTTAAAGACCTCAATTTCATGATGGAGCTTTATTGCAGCACCAGTACTGTTCATAAAAAGGATGTCTTCCCCATCGGTTTGTGCCTTTATGAGATCAGGATCAATTGTACTAAGGAGAACCGTGAAATTCACAAGGTCACCAGTGACTTGTGTATGATCAATGGTGATCTGCTTCCGGTACTGCCACCCAAATGTAAAGGGATCAAAATTAGTAGGAAATCCGGTCTGAAATTCGAATATTTCCCGTGTCCAATGTGTGCCATCAGTCACATTCACATACCAACGATATGTC
>DATMXJ010000150.1:0-2302 GCA_035561675.1 Thermoplasmatota archaeon | reverse complement strand
AATTAATAATAACTCTTTAAATTGAAAAAAAGATGGCATGATAAATCTGAGAATCCTTAGGTTGACTCCTCAGGATCCTCAAGAAGTATCATAGAAGAAGAAAGAAAGGGGGGTTTTAGCTCAAACCCAAGAAAAATGGCCCAATCAACCGAGCGGTCACAGTTTTTTCGACATCACCAGCGGTGATAAGGATATCCACCGAGCCTAACCCGAACACAAAACCAGTGTTCGCTTTTGGAGCAAAACCAGGCATGATCTTTGTAAATGTACCAGTGTTCTCCCGTCCAAGAAGGACCAGGCCGCCCTGAAGATTAATCGACCAGTCGACATTTGTTGCTTCACCGGCTCCAACGTTCATTATCTTTGCCGATATACCTCCGAAACTACCAGTGATTTCCCCAATCTCAATGCGAGGAACCGCAACAATGCTAATGGTTGATGCTTCTGACCAGTCGCTTTCTAAGCCTTCGCTATCCTTGGCTTTCACTTTAATACTGTAATCCCCGACAAAATTCCATGTATGTTTCAATTCGACCGTTGCTCCTGAAGCATAGGGGCCGATCCAGTCGGTTACCGAATCACCCCAAGACACCAAATAGTAGACATCATTGTTCTGTGCATCGGTTGTGCTGGTCGTAAATGTATATTCAATTCCGATTTCTCCAGTTGATGGTCCGTTTGGTGTTTCAGGGACTGTCGGTGGTGTGTTGATGTTGGTTTGACCACGCCAGATTTTTACGGAGGAATCCCCAAGGACATTGTACTCTTCGAAATAATATTGGCTCATCCCACCACCACTATAGTATTGATAGAGGTAGAAGAGAGCTTTATTCGTCATACCACCAATCGTCTCAAGGTTGTCTTCCCACCATGCCTTGAACATGCTTCTCTCTAAAATATCATCTTCATCCCAATATGAATACGTCGTCGCACCCCAGAACGCTAAACCGCCTTTGTTTGGTGCGCGCAACCATGTTTCACCAAAACATTCGCTCTCTGTAAATTGGTTCGTCAGACACGCGTGGCTACAGACAAACGGATACATTCCATTGTTGATCAATCCATTGACGTCAGATTGATAAAAGACAGGACCATCTGCCCAGTAATCAGTTCCTCCATGACCGGAATAGATTGCCAAACTTCGTCCGTTGTTTAGTGCATCTCTCACCTGCTGAGTCGTTGCACCGTAGGTGTGGCTGTACAATTTATCGCACGTATAATTATTCGGAAGAAGGTAGTTATCGATGACATAGTTATGGGTTCCTTCGGAGACTTGGTAGTTATCACTTGATGCCATAAAAGCAGCTTTTTTGATCCAAGATTCATTCGGGAACACTCCGACTTCATAAAAGATTGTTTTATCCACCATCGTCGTCACCTGTGCAGCGGTCGCGGCTGGGAATCGACTGATAATCACATCAGCAAAATAGTTGCCTGCATCAATGGTGACATAATACAAATCAGTGCAGGTCCCTGTATCTGACCCCGTCCATGCGGGAATCTGCTCGACATCTCCGACAAGGAGAATATAAGAAGGTGGTATCGGCCAGTTGTTATAGGCATCAACGATATATGCTTTGATATTCTCTTTAGTAGGGCTACTCGGAATCTCTGATGTTTTCGTGACAGTGACATCGAATCCCTTGGAGTCTTTCCAAGAAACTAGCGGTTGAATTTCATCAAAATAATCATCATACACGATAATCAGATACCCTTCTTGTCTTGGTCCGATACTTGGAGTACCTTGTAACGAACCATAGTTGATGAATGATGTTTCAAACATTTGTTCGAACGATGGCGTGGTATAGCGATCAATCTTTTGTGTTGTTAACGCCAGGTCACTTCCAGGGAGGTTGATCCGCAGGACACAATAAGTCATGATTCTCAGTTCTCCAGATGCAGGATTATATTGCACCGGAGAAATATTAAGAAATGCAATGTTACGTTCTCTCAATTCCCCAATCGAACTCACCGTTGCAAAAGAGGAAGGAAGCAATGCATTCATTGCATAATAGAGCTCGTTCATAGTGAATGCAACGGATGCTCCATCGATTTTCACAAGTGATGGTTGTACCGGGATTATCTCCGAGGGAAGCTGCAATGCCTCCAATGAAGTTGTTTCCCAGGAAACCGATTCAACAACAATTTGAGGTGTCGCACCTTGAGGAATCTCAATGAATCGGGAGATGGCGGGTAGTTGCGCTTCACCAATCACTGTGGAGATCCCTTCATCAGGTAGTTGCACAGTAGCATAGGTTTGCCCTGTGAGGATGCATTGGCTAAATATCGGAGAAGGTGGTGT
>DATMXJ010000149.1:0-2544 GCA_035561675.1 Thermoplasmatota archaeon | reverse complement strand
TCGAGAAAGAACCTGCAGGTCACCGACAAGCCCAGCGGTCGCAAGTGCGAGATGATTATCGATTTGATACAGTTTCTTTGTAGCCTTATGAGCAATAAGCGTACCCATGGTCGCTCTATGCTCTGTCGCAATAACAACACCGTCTTTGCATACCATTCCAAGAATTGTGGTACCGGTTTTCTTTAAATCTTCTGTCATAAATTACTCTCCAGTAAACACCAGAAAAACACTGGATAACGAATAATATATCTTTTATATATACTTTGTGGAGTGTTAATGTGAGGAGATTCGTACATCACGATTCTCCTCTTTTTCGCTTAGATAATTGATAATTGTTTTCCGAGTTTTTCGAATTTATCTAAAGCGAAGTCTAAATCATTCTTCGTAAGACCTGCGTTCATCATAGTCCGAATGCGGGCTTTATCCCGTGCGACCATTGGGAATACAATAGGTAGTGCATAGACGCCTTCATCGTAGAGTTTGTTGCTTAGCTCTTTTGCTTTTCCAGATTCTCCAACAATGATTGGGGTAATAGGTGTTTCACTCCCTCCAGTGTTGAACCCTAAGGAGTTCAGTTCTTTTTTGAAATATTTTGTATTATCCCAGAGTCTTTTGACATGCTCGGGTTCTGTTTCAAGCACATCGATAGCAGCAAGTTGAGCACCAGACACAGCAGGTGGATGTGAACCTGAAAGTAACCAGGTCCGGGATTTGTTGTATGCGAAGTTGACCAGGTCTTGACTGCCGGCGATAAGACCACCGACCACACCGAAGGCTTTACTGAACGTTCCCATTTCGACATCGATTTTTCCTTCGATATGGAAATGTGCTCCGATCCCACGGCCGTCCTCCCCGATGACTCCTTCTCCATGAGCATCATCAACATAGGTCATCGCTCCAAATTCATTGGCGAGTTTCACTATTTTATCCATAGGGGCAATGTCTCCATCCATACTGAAGACACCATCGGTGATGATGAGGATACGACGATATTTCTTATCCGCATCCTTTAACACTCGTTCAAGGTCACTCATGTCACGATGCTTGTAAATCGCTCGATCCGATTTGGTAAGCCGCACACCGTCAATGATGCTCCCATGGTTGAGCTCATCGCTGATGACGATATCGCCTTCACCAACAAGCTGTGGAATCAAGCCTGAATTTGCAGCAAAACCAGTTTGATAAATTAGGGAAGACTCAGTTCTTTTAAATTTCGCGAGTCGTTTTTCGACTTCCGTGTGGATTTTCATGGTTCCTGCAATCGCACGAACTGAACCAGAACCAGCACCGTATTTATTCGCAGCATCGATAGCCCCCTTGATCAGACGGGGATGGTTGCTTAGGTTAAGGTAGTTGTTCGAACACATCATGATTACTTCTTTGCCATTGACAATCGAATGTGGTTTTGACCCACTCTCGAGAATACGGATGTTCCACTCAAAATGGTTTTTTACTAATTCATCGTATTCGTCTTTTAAAAACTTGTTTGCGTTTCTTTTTGTAATTTGTGTCATCATGTTACCTCCAAGAATGATACGTCCCCCGAGGGGGTCAGGAAATAAGATTCGGATATTAAAAGCTGTTGGTCTGAAGCTTCACGACTCTACTAAGACGGTATCCGATAACTACCATGTAGTACCCCTGGTTAGCGAAACGATGATCAAGTTGCTTATCTCCTGTATCTACCCGTAGGATAGGAGTATGGATCAGCTTTGCAGGGGTTGAAACCACAATAATGTTTTCGATTCCTATTTTCTTAATGACGGTTGGGCTGAGTTGAAGGTTCCCGCGTCCAAGGATAAACCCCTGAGCCCCAATGGGGCTGAGAAGAATTTTTGTTTTAGGATATTTTTTTAGAAGTTGCAGAATTTGTTCTTCGTTTACATCCTTTGCTAGGAGCTTTTTTTGGTACACTGCATCGATACCCAGCAGTGTGTGTTCAATGTTGAGCTTCTTTGCGATATGATCGATGGTGCCACCAGTGCAAAATAAGAACATCCAATTCGTATGTTTTTCCATTTCGTCGTTGACATGTTCAGCCAGCTCGTCTTTTACTTCATCATCTGAGATGGATTCAAAGCAAGATTTTCCTACCTGTATGTATGTTGGTTCGATGATGCCTTTTGCGATGCCATATAAACGAACCTTCCATTCGCCTTTTCGGTAGAGTCCCTCATCAAGGTCCATGATTTCAGCATCACCAATGGTCAGATGTTTATTGATGAACTCCTGAAGCATATTTGCAGTCGCTTTTGTGGTGATTCCAAAGACACCGGAGTGCATTTTGACGCCGGCTGGTATGCCGAGGAGCGGGATTTTTTTATCGATGGTGGTGAAGATATCTCGGGCGGTTCCGTCACCACCGCAGAAGACGAGTAAATCAGGGGGGGACTCTAGGAATTTTTTACAGGCATTCTTGGTGTCATTTGCCGAGGTTGTCGCCCCTGAAGGTGAATAGACGATTTGTATGTTTTTTATCCCAGCAGCCACCAACTCATTGTTCCCCATATCTCCGTCGCACGTCACCCAGATAACATCTTGGTG
>DATMXJ010000148.1:0-4817 GCA_035561675.1 Thermoplasmatota archaeon | reverse complement strand
CCCAATTTTTTCTACCTCAATGACCTCAGCTTTCGCATTCAGACCAAGACTGATCACCACATCCGGCTTGTACAACTCAATAGCTTCTTTTGCTCTTTCAACGGATGTCGTGAAATTGACAGGGAGGATGATTCCGATGATCTCTGCATCATGAAGGGTAGATCCATTCAGCGTTTCAGCGATGACCTGCGACGGGTTTATTGGATATGTCCCAAAAGGCTCAAATCCAGTCACCAGTACGACCTTCGCACCAGTCCCACTTGATACCCCGAAAGAGACCACCAGAATGAAAATTCCAATGAAGAGCAAGCCCACTCGACGTCTCATACAATTTTTATATGTACTTCTCCTATAAAACTATTCCTCTTCGGCTCTTATTTATACGATGTCGCAAATTCAAAAATGGTTATGTCCATTTGATCAGATGCGACCTTCCCCGTCGTCGTAAACGCATAGACATCAAGAATATGCTTCCCTATAATCGGAGTAAACCACCCCTGGATCGTCCATTCGTATGGAGGATCTGAATCCCAAACCATGAAATACCCATCGATACAGAAGACAACGTATTGAATCGGTTCATCGGAAAAAACCTCTGCACTCGCCACTGTCCTTCCCCCAAGGATGAACGTGGACCCTCGAAGCCCATTAAAATATTTCTTCCCAAATGAACTCTCAAAGATCGGGTATGAAAAGAAATACGTGTACCCCTCATAGGGTCGATGCAGGAAGACCTGGACATCAAGTGGTTTTTGTGCGAACTCAGCGGTGATCGCAAGCATCAGTTTAGTCGCCTTCACATAATACGACCAGTTCAGATGATCAGCGGTATCATCCGGTGAATGACCCCAGGGGTACCCATCTTGGTGTGCGATCCAGACCCCGTCATACCCATAATCAACAAACGCCTGATTATCAGCTCCGCGGTACGCTGGGAGCGTCACGACCTTCATATCAATGATGTCATTGTATTTCTCACTGACACTGGTTGCATCACTCGCAATCCAAGAAGAACGCGTTGGCGGGAAAAACCGCAGGACTCTTCCTCCTTCTGTCGTACCTGCATAACCGATCATGTCAATATTGAGGACAGCGACGATGTTATCACCACGATGGGATGCATCCCTGGCATAGGTAAAACTCCCGTACGTCCCGACTTCCTCACCGGAGAACGTGATGAACCGGATCGTATGGTTAAACTGATAGTTCCTCAGGACAGAGGCAATCGCAAGGACCGCTGCGGTCCCAGAGCCGTCATCATCTGCCCCGGGGGCATCAGCGACCGTGTCATAATGACCACAGAGGATGTACTCTTCCGTGCTATCCAGGTCTGTTCCATGCAGGGTCGCCACGACGTTTTTACTATGGAAACCACCATACCGCCATTCATGAAACTCAGTCTCAAGACCCATCTGCTGAAACTCGTCATAGATATATTCCGCAGCAAGATTACAACTGATCGACCCGGTGTAACGAGGCCCAAACTTCAGCAACCCAGAATGGTACTTCAATAAAAGTGACTCGTTGATCTGGTTGATCATTTCGATGATGGTTGCATCATCAGACGATTGGGCGATTCCAGCGGACTGTTGATCCTGGGCCGATACGAGGAAAACGGATGAATTGATAAGCAAAGCAACAACAACGAACACGAACAGGATCTTTTGCATACGTCACATCCTATGTGATATGATTCTCCTTTGATTATATAAATATTTCTTTATAAAAAATATCGATGACAAGAAAGAAAAAAAGAGATTAGGAGGGATATCCTCCAATGAGCAGACTGGGGTCACCAAGGAGCGCCCATTCCTGGACAATCTTACAGTCGGTCTGATCCGCCATAGGAGGATGTTCATTCATGTAATAGATCAGATCAGTCCCATGCGTCTCACCAAGATTCACCTTCCCATCGGAATAGGCTTTGAAGAATAACCATTCCAGGTGCCGTCCCCGCTGGGTTAATGTCTGCTCCCCCGGCTCACCATATCCCAGACCAGTATTCGCAATCACCGCGATCGCACCACCCCGGGTTTGACTCGCCATAGCCCAGGACCAGCAGCGAGGAATCCACTTATAGGACCAGAATGCGCCAAAAGGTCGAGTCGATTTGAAATAGGACAACCCATCCTCCAATACCCCTGTCAGCATATTGGAAAGACTGGTATTGAACTGCGCGTTATGACAACCACCGACGATCACAATCGGTTGTTGATCCCCATTAGACATTTTCTTCATATCAAAAGCATTCGGACCGTTCACCCATGACTCATTTCTCGAAGGATGAGTCGACCAGGCAAGAACGTTCCCATGGCCAGAGAAATGCACAAACCCGCAGCCTTTACTTATCTCAGCAATCACAGAATTAGCATCAGAAAAGCGACCGTTGGATGTCCAAATCATAGATGCAGTAAATCCAAGACTTTCCAGCTGCTGAAACGATGCATTGGTTGCCATCTCACCTTCATAATATGGATCGCTGATTTCCGGGTAGGTATCCCCAGCGACACCGACAAATGTCTTGAACCATTCAGCCCCATACGCTGTCGTCTCATAGGTGATGATTTTTTTCACCATTGTTTTTACCTGAGGAACATTTGTACAGGACAGACGACCAACATACACGTCCGGATACATATCCATGACATCTCTCTGCGTGTTCGTCCACTCCGCAAAAACCCCGTTATTGTTCGAATCCCAGCTTGAAAAACTCCCATTGCTGTCGTACAAATCAGCGAAATACAGATCAGTCAAATACGAGCCTTCGCCACCGTCATTCAGTAAAGAGTATCGAACCGGAATCCACCATTTTTCCTCAGTGACACCACCACTCCTTCCCCCAACCAACAGAACATATTTGGTCGACCATTGATCAAAAGCATTTTTGATGAAGTATTTCATCTCCTCAGCGCAGTCTCGTCCTTCTGCTGGGAAATAAACGCTATTGCAGATATCATCACGCGTAACAAGCTTGGTCGTCATCCCTTTGTCAATCTTATGGGTGACAAGCGGTTGTAACGCCTCTGAGAATTTCGCAGGAGCGATGATCACTAGCTCGTATTGTTCAGAGGATGTTGCCGAACGTGCTTCTGGGAGTTCATAGGTAATCGTGATCTTCGCGTTTTTGGAACAACGCAGGATGCTTTCTGAAGGTAGGTACTGAACTGGATAGAGATGAATCGCTAAAAACGTTACAGCGTCCTCGTTCTGCCTTCCAGCAGCCATATGATAACTATAGCTTTGTTCCGGACAGATATTCAATGAAGTCGATTGAAGGGAAACATCAGTGGAGTCCGCCCCCGTGTCTGCAATCGCTTCAGGAGCATGCTTCAAAGGTTTCGAGAGAGGTATTTCTTGCGCCTCAGAAAAACTGACCGCAACACCTTTTATCTTAGTCAGAAATGGGAACGTATACACCCGGGTCACAACTGGTATAGTATAGCTTCCTTGGGTGGTGAGATATGAGGTTGCTTCAGAAAGATCGATAGTGGTAAAGCTCTGTTCTTCAACAAGTCGAACAGATGAAAACACAATAGTATCTGTTTTTTCTGTACTATTTTGGTTTACAAACGAAGTGGCAACAGCTCCATAACCGCCAATCATCACGACAGCTACGATAATTCCTACAAGACCTTTCTTCATAGATTTTCCCCTAATGTGCTTTAATAAAAACCTCCAATAATATATAAATCTTTGCGAACAAATGAGATAAAAAAAGAAAAAAAAGGAGTTGAACTTACGATACCCCGATTACAAAGACCAAGAGAACTGTCCCAGTCGCGGTCGCCTCAGTCGCCTCGACATGCATCGCTATCCCTGTCTTGCCAAAGCCAAGGACGAAATAGTTAATTGTGACTGATTCACCTATGTCAAGTGAGCCGATGGTACCTGATTTTGTTTTTCCCACAAAAATCAGTTTTCCGTCAAGGTTCATCGTCCAATCAAGGTCCGTCAGATTCGCTGTCCCTGTGTTTTTAATGGTTGCGGAAACACCCAGCCCACCTTTTATCGTGATGGTCACCGATGGGATTTCCTTTTGGATGGTAAAGGAGCGGTTTTTCTCGGACTCTGTGTTGCCAATGGTATCAACCGAGTAGAAGGTGACGGTATGATTTCCATTCGTTGAAACGACAAAGGGTGCTGTGTACATCGTCCATGCTCCGTCGTCGAGTTTGTATTTCGTATAATCAACACCAGAATCATCGGTTGCGGTGAGGGTGACGGTCACATCACTGACGTAGACGTCTCCTTCTAGCTCCCCTGCTAAGGTGCAGGTGGTCACTGGCGGAGTCGTATCTTCCCCTACGGAGACTAAGATTTTTTCAAGGGTACTAAAGTCACACCATCCACGTACGCTGTTATGGCCTTTCACCCGGTAATAATAGGTTCCATTGGTCTTCCCAGTGATATCATAATAATCATTGGTGATCGTACTTGAAAGTGTCGTTACCGTAGCGATATCTACGACAGGGGTGATATCGTCGACATAGAACCCCTCCTGTAATGTCCCTGTATCGGTTGTGTATCTAAATCGGATGAAGAGGGAGTCTCCGGAGTGATTACCCAGATCATACTCTTTGTATTGCCAGCTCCCTGATGATCCTGTAAAGATGTCTAAGATATTGTAGAACCGGCCATCGGTACTGACCTCAACAAACGCATCATCATAATTGTTCTCTGTATTGTACCAGCACCAGAATGAAAGCTTCATCCCTGGGGTAATCAGGATTGGGTTGACGGTCGTCATGGTAGAAACATCCGAATTGGTGTAACGAGATTTGAAGCTTGAGCTCCCGGAGTGGTATCGTGAGGTTGAC
>DATMXJ010000147.1:0-6742 GCA_035561675.1 Thermoplasmatota archaeon | reverse complement strand
CTGTAATATCGACAGTCCCTAGACCAAGAATCAATCCTGTAGAAACATCTAAACTATCACCTGGAGAGATACCCAGGAGAGTCCCACTTTTTTCTTGTCCGAAGAGAACCAGACCTTGCAGGGTGATCGACCAGTTGACATGCGAGGCATCGACAATACCTGTGTTTTTTATCTCAGCAGTGATTTTCATTCCACCTGAGATCGTTCCAATCTCGATCTGAGGTCCTTCGACAATCTGAATTGTTATCGAATCAGACCAAGCACTCATAGATCCAAGGTTATCTTTCGCTCTCACCTTCACCTGATAATCCCCTGCTGTCGACCATTGATGAATCGCTTGAATCGATTGCCCTGATTCATAGGGGCCGAGCCAACCACTCTCCTCGTTTCCCCAGCTCCATTGGTAAAACAATTGGGCACCAGTATCCGGATCAGTCGTACTTGAGCTAAACGTGTAGTCGATACCGATCTTCCCAGATGTCGGACCAGATGGTAATGAAGGTGTGGCTGGGGGATTGTTGGTTATTTCAGTTATTTTTAATGCAGGATCACCGAACAGGTTTGTTTCATAGTAACACCAGCGTATGCACGATCGTCCAATGATAGGAAGATTGTCTTCTTTTGAATCATGATTCGCACGTCCGATCTCCGGTATCATTTCACCGAACACCGCATCCCAGAACTGACGATGGAGGCGTTGTGAATCTCCATCGGTGCTATAAGACCAGAAAAATCCATACCGTGCGTTCCAGATACCAGCAAATGCAGCATGCGTTGTTTTTATCGTGAAATGTTCCGCGATACAGTCACTATAGTCAAAAGCACCAGCGATGCATCCCTGAGAATAGATAAAGCAGGTTCGATTTGAGGGGTTCGTCAGTCCATCAACATCAGAGGTATCTAATTTCATATTATAAACCTCATTTGCGTGGCCAAGATGATTAATGGCATGGACGCCGTTGTTGATAACAGAAATGATCGCTGATGGTGGCCAGTCATAGCCCGGAGAGTCATATAATTTATTTATAACGTAATCATCTGAAGATATACCAACGGTGGTATATCCATCATCAGTTGAGCCGTTGACGAGTTGATCCATATATGTTCCGCCATAACTAGCGATACCGTAATCCCCAAGGTATTCCGCTGCTAAGCATATTTTTTTCAGATAAGGATCATTGACGTCCCTATTGATGTAAGCGACTGTTTTTGTAACGAAATTATTTACTTCGGTTGTGGATCCGACACATGCTCTTCCGACATAAACCTCTGCTATCAGGTCGACATCGCCTCCATCAGTCCCATCATGTGGTTCACCCCAGTACCCATCATTATCATAGTTATAGGGGCCATCAAGACAGGCATAGTAGAGATCAGCAGGCATGGTGTCTTCGTAATAGGTAACATTTTCATCCATCCCTGACACCCATAGAATCGGTGCGGGTATGACATCGCTATCTCCACCAATGAGGACATATTCCACTCCCCAGTTGGTATAGGCATCACGGATATAGTTTCGGATACTTTCCAGATCGCTTCCGCCGATATCCGTCAGTGTTTTTATCACAGTTGCGACACCGGTGGCAGTATGTGCTTCTGCTAGTGCCTCAAAACCACTTTTTAGTGCATCGGTTGTGATAATAAGAAGATCGTAGTCTTCAAATGATGCTGGTGAAGAAGTATACTGTTGGTCATAGGCTAGTGTCATCTCTGGATTATCTACTTTCTGTTGTACTTGTTGTATATCTTGGTTTAGACCTCGATATAAAGCTGATTGGACACCAGATGGGGTGGTCTGTACCGAGACTTCCAAGCTGGTGTAGTAGAAAAGCTCCCCGGTTACAGGGTTATATTGAACAGGATGTAAAAGCAGCACAAGAATTTGATATCCTCGGAAATATTGGACGCCGACCTGAGTGAACAGTTTCCCAGGGTATGCGGCATTTGACTGATAGATAGCCGGGTTGGGAGTTGGAATCGGTATATTGTCTGTTTGTGATATCGGAATCGCTTGACTGGTTGGTTCTACATTAAATCCGGAACCAAGAATGATTTTCTCCCCCGTTGTTATTTCAATTCCGCTGACTTGTGAATCGGGTGGTAAGAGGAGGAATACCCCTTTCGAAGGTATTTTTGGTTCACCCGCACTTCCAGCAGGGTAACAGTCATCTAAGGTAACCCGGTCATAGATCGTTCCTGCTATGTCAATAGTTACAAAAGATGGGCTGTTAAAAGAATACGTTCTTTTGACATTCGGGTCGACAGTAGCTTGTTTTGATTGAGCTGCGACAGAACATATCATTAGAAATGCTATCGAGACGATAAAAACCTGCTTCCAATTAGCTCGTTTTGAATTGGTATGTTTCTTCATATATTATCCCCTATCAGTACATGATATACATCGTTCCTATATATAAACATGGATGTTGCACACAATTTCTAGATTTCCTGCATCGACCAAGATATTCATTTCCTCCTGTTGATGATAGTAGTAAATCCCTTTGGTTTTTATATCTATACAATACTGATCCGATTTATGGAATAGTTAATGGTATTGGAAAAATCTCTTAGATTCGTTTGAATCCTCGTGACACATACTGTCGGATCGAAAGGACCATGCGATCTCGTCGGTAGGTAAGTGGCATGGTGACTCCTTCGCCCCAGGTTTTTTTCTTTTTAATTTCAGAGAGAACCGAATCTATCTGTAGATCTGTCGAATCAACAACGGTATATGCGTATCCTGCAAAGGTAGGATCATGAGAATCGCTTCCCCCCGTACCACCAAGATTGAATGCATGGGCAACTTTGGCGGTTTTCAGGTTCGTATTCGGGACGCTACAGCCATTAAAAACCTCTATAGCAGAGACTTTGGTCTGTATCGTCTTTAATTTTTCTTTTTTAATCCCGGAAAAAAGACGAAAAAGATGCGGGACGATAGGTTCTCCACCAGCATCAATGACTTGCTCGACTGTTTCTTCAACAGAAAGACCGGCTTGGATATTCTCAGTCACATTGATCGCCAGAAGGTGCCCGTCTGCGGTTGATATCTCAACGCTCGGGATGACAAGAAAATCACTTGGTACCATATGTTGCACCGTCCGATATCCATCGATGGTGTTATGATCTGTCAGTGCCATACCTTGAAGACCTTGTTTTTGTAATGATTTGATTAGATCCTGTGGAGTCCCAACCCCATCATTGGAAAAACAGGAGTGAACATGCATATCTAATTTTAACATAGGAGAAACCTCCGCTGCTATATGGAAGCTTAAATTCCTATTAGAAATTTACGGTAAGACGCCCTCGCCCTCGGATACTCCAGGAGGAAGAAATAAAAAGAAAGCGTTAAATAACCCAAGACTATTGTAGCGGTTTGGGAGAGGCAGAATTATGCTATTTGAAAAAAACAAACAGTTAAGTACACATAGATTTGGTGAGTTAGAACTCGTAGATAAATCCTTGTTTTTTCTTTGCACGAACAAACGAGATAACTAACCATTTCTCCTCTATCTTTTCCATAATCTTTAAAAAACGTATTTAATCGTGGAAATCTCGGAAGGATTAATAGAATCTTTCGCGTGACTCGGTATTTGAATTCCTCTTTGATGATGTCCTTATTTTTGATCTCGATCCTTCGATGGTTCGTCGGAAACCGGCGATGCGTAACTTCTATTAAAACCAGGTGATAATGAGATTAAACGCACAGATTTGATTCCTTTAAAGCAGCTCCAACGCAAAACATAAAAAATCCCATCCTTGTTACCATCCTGTTATGATTGACAGAATTCTACCAGCTCCCGCACTCCAAACACTTTTCATCTCAAGGGAAACAAGCAAGTGTCCCTTACTATCTGACATGATAACCCTCGGCCAGAGCCTCCAAGACTTTGGGTTGACTGATAAAGACACAGGGATCCTGAGCATGGATTACGGCAAACGCCTTCTGATCAATGCAAAAAACGTTGATCTTAAAAAAATAACGCAACAGAACATCGTAGAAATCGTTGACTACGATCCCTTGAAAAACATCATGATGGTGATCGGGTTAAACGACCCAGCATTGGAAACCCCGGTACATTGGATCATCCAAAAAGCACGTCATGATGTCAATGCAGTACTCCAGATCAACAGCTTGACTCTTTTTGAGAGATTTAAGAACACATTCCCAACAGTAGAGAAAAACACTCAACCAGGGACCCTCGAGCGTGCCAAGGAACTCTTACGGATTTTACGAAATGGAAAAACAGTGTTGATACAAAACGAAGGGATCGTTTTCGTAGGCATTAATGGAAAAGAAATTCATGATGCACTCATTCGACACCTTGAGGAACAAAAATGAAAATCGATGGAAGAGACTATCGAGCAGTATGGCAGGAAGGACAATTTGTTACATTTATCGACCAGCGAAAACTCCCATACTCTTTTGAATTCTTTACAGCCAGAACCGTCGATGATGTCGCTTATGCAATCAAAGACATGGTGGTCCGAGGGGCACCTGCAATTGGTGTAGCAGCCGCGTATGGGATGGCATTAGGACAACGAAACCCTAAGAGATCCGCAGATTTGCTCAAATCGACACGACCGACCGCGTATGACCTCTTCTACGCAATTGACTCTATGACACAAGCGATAGAACGTAATGAAAATGCCTTTGACGCAGCAGCAACCTACGCAGAGACAGTCATAACCCGCTGTAAGAAAATAGGGGAAAACGGGGAGAAAATAATCAAAGATCCGATGAGGATCTTGACCCATTGTAACGCTGGAGCATTAGCGACCATAGACTATGGGACCGCGTTAGCACCCTTACGAAAGGCACATGAAAAACAAAAAAAGATATTCGTCTACGCTGATGAAACACGACCACGACTTCAAGGCTTGCTGACCGCCTGGGAGCTTTTCCACGAAGGAATCCCCTATGCATTGATCACGGATAACGCAGCAGGCTATTTCATGAGAAAAAAAGACGTCGATCTGGTGATTGTCGGTGCAGACAGGATCGCGAAGAACGGTGATTTTGCAAACAAGATAGGAACATATGAGAAAGCCGTAGTCGCCAAAGAAAACAACATCCCGTTTTATGTCGCTGCACCAGTAAGTACTTTTGATCCACAACTCAGAGACGGCTCACAGATCATCATCGAAGAACGAGGGAGACAAGAGATCACCGAGATCTCTGGGAAAACCATCATGCCAGAGTGGGTGTCGGTGAAGAATCCAGCATTCGATGTCACCCCAAAGAAGTACGTTACCGGGTATATCACAGAAGATGGGATCCGTAAAATTTAAAAAGGAAAGATAAGAAAATCGTTTATATACGAAACACGATTCGAAAAAGAAGGATAGAAGAATTGGTTCGGAATGGATGCCTATGAAGTTGGAAAGTTTAGACGAAATGGAGGAAAATAAGCGATTTTTCTGTTGGTCCTGCGGCAAACAACTCCAAGCTGTTGATGAGATATCACAGCGCATCTGTTTTCAATGTAAACAGACAATAAAGGACCTAAAAGAAGATGACGCTTTCTTCTGCTGGGCGTGCGGAAAACAACTGTTGCACATGAGTGAAGTCGCCCAAGGAGTCTGCCATCCCTGCAAAGCATCAATCATTCGTAAGATCCATTCTCCTGCAAAAAACACTACGCCCCCACTAAAAAATTAACATCACAATAGGATTTCTTTCTATTTAAAACGCGAAAAGGATGCAATAAAACAATTAATATTTTTTATAAGAAAAAGAAAAAAAAGAGAGAATTAAGTGGTTTTACTTAATTCCAATAACAAAAAGTCCAAGTAAGAAAGCGGACTTAGTTGCTGATACTTCATTGGCGTTTTGTGCCTTTGCGGTAATCACGATGCTGATTTTACCAAATCCAATAAATGCTGGAAGACTTATCGGAGTTGATGTTCCAGCTGCAAGTGCCGCTACAGTTCCCGGGTTAGATACGTTTACACGTTTCAACAGACCACCGGTGACAGCAATTGACCATTGGACATTAGTTGCATCATTAGCACCTATGTTTGACACATCAGCTTTTATCCCCATTGGTCCTTTTATGTTTCCAATCGATAATTCCGCTAGGCCAGCGCCTTCGACGATAGCACCGATTCCCCAGTTTCCGTCGTATGCAACTCCACCAGTGTAGATTTCGCTCCATGCGTTGTTTAAGTAAATAAAATCACCTTTCTGAGGGACATGGGGACCAGTTACAGTGTCTAACCAGGCATACCATACATTATCATTTTCTATTTGTGTCCATTCGATTGCAACCCAAAGTTCTTCATGACCACTGAGATCAACAGGGGTGACGAGAGGAACCGTAGTGATACCCGTGGTGTCTAATGAAGCGGTTGTATCACTGACAATCACAGCTCCGGGTCTTGTTGAAGTTGTTCCTTTATCATAAATATAAATTTTAATATCCATTGGGTTAGTGAGACCATTATCCATTGAAAATGCCACATTGACCTTTGTCAGGGTCCAATCCGTGTAGGCTGCCATTTCGTCCTGGGTCAGTCGAATAGCGGTTTTCCAGACGTAAGGGCCAGTACCTCCACCTATACCAATAACCTGGGAAAGACCCTCCTCCATGTAATATTTTAATTCGACTTCTTCACGGGTTGGGCTATACAGAGTCGCGGTTTTTGGTGTTGAGGTCAGGATTAGTTTTTCTGGTGTGCTTCCGATCGCAGCTGCAGATGTTCCAATAAACAATGCTGCGATACACATGACTAGACCAGCCTT
>DATMXJ010000146.1:0-3483 GCA_035561675.1 Thermoplasmatota archaeon | reverse complement strand
GCGAGAACATCATCAAGTGATGCCCCCATGGCTACGATACCCATCCGGGATAAATGCAGGAGTAATTGGTCGCTTTCTTTTTTCGCCTGTGGGCTAGCGGTTCCGACCTTTGCAAGCAGCTCTCTTGCTTGTTCTCGATGTTTCCCGAGGTAGGTCTTTGCCTTCCAGACTTCCTTATGGTTTTTCAACCCGTATTTTTTCATCAGTTCTCGTTCAGTTTTAATACGGCTCTCTTTCCAGGGATGCATGGGGGTTTCATATCTTTTTCTTGGGAACTTCTGACTGCTCATCTAGATCACTCCTACTTCTCCTTAGACTCCTCTTTCTTCCCAGCTGCTGCTGGTGCTTCTCTTCGTTTTGAGACACCCAATGCTAAGCCTTTCCTGCCATTCGAACTGCTTCGTTGTCCCCGTACTTTAAGACCAAGTTCGTGGCGTACTCCGCGGTAGGATCGTATCATCTTCATCATGTTAATGTCATCCCGAAGGCGTGACGTCACATCAGTGCTGATCAGATGTATGTCTTCACCACTGTACGCATCTTTCCGGTAGTTCAGCATCCACGGGGGCGCATATTCATCGATGTTCTCTAAGACTTCTTTGAGTTTTTCAATCTCGGATTCCGGGAGGTTCCCGAATTTTAGTTTCCGGTCAACCCCGGCGGTGTCAGCGATGAATGTGGCCATGTGTCGTCCGATTCCTTTGATCTGGGTCAGACCCTGGACGATGTTGCTTTCTCCGTTGATATCGGTGTTGACCACACGGATGATATAGTTAAAATTCTCATCATGTTCTTTTTTCTTCACCGGTTCGTCTTCTTTGGCAGTTTGTTTTCCTTTCTTCTCTTTTTTCTTCTGTTGATCTGGTTTTGCTGCTCCGGGTCCTGGTGTCACAGCGTCGGTTCGTTCAGGGGTTTCTTTTCCCTCTGATGGTTTTGTTTCTGCTGGTTCCTTTGTAGGATGTTGTTTCTTTTCTTCTGGTGATTTTTCATTTTCTGCCAAGATGATACCCCGTTTTAATGTACAAGCGCTCTCTCTATAGTACTTTGAATACTACAAGAAAGTATTGCCAATAATAAAAGAGGCCCTATTTAAGGGTAACCCTTGAGGCGGTTGTTCCGAAGGTAAGGAGAATGATACCAATGGTCAAATCGAGGTTCTTTGACCAAAAAATTATGTTTTTATCAGGAAGAGAGTACTGGAAAACTGGTGTTTTTGAATAAAGAGAGGTTCAGATGAGCCCAGTCATCAAAATCTCCTGGTCCATGCGTGCCGTCGGAGTATCCGAGTATCCGGTAGGTGTAATGGTAGTTCATGCAGCTTCTATAAGGAAGGTATTTCCAGGTTTGCCATGAAGTAAATTTGGTGGACTCACGGTTATCGATCCCTCCGAACGTGTCGCCAAATAATCCTAGATCATGGCCTAGCTCATGCAGGACGACGTGGATGATGATGTGTTTTTTTGTGTACCAGGGGTACTTTTCCTGTGTTTGCTGTGCGCCGACGTTAAAGAAATCAAGCTGATCCCATCCGAATATTGTGTACCCTGCCTCGCCGTCGTCAGTGATGATTGCGTAGTGGAAAATCCCTTTTCGTGGTGAGTTGAGGTCCTGATGTAGGAAATAGGTCCAGTAGAGGTCGCGAAAATAGAGATAGTCGGGTGAGGCGTGGTAGGGTATCATTTCTCCTCCGCCCATGGCTCCGGTGTCGATATGAAGGGTGATATTGTGGGTTTCAAAAAGGGCGATGGCTTGTTCTATCAGTGTTTGGTCGGGTTTGTTGGTTGTTCCGGTGACGTTGGACTCCATCCAGTCAATCTCAAGGAAAATATCTCGTTTAAACGGGTGTGATCCCCATTGGTCCGTGTAACATTCCTCCACGTTGGTGAGGCCGTCACGGTCCGGGTCTAAGATAGCGTGGTTGTCCCAGTGGTAGGGGTCGTAATTGTATTTGAGTTCCCACCAGTCTGGTGCACAATCCTGATCGGTGTCATTCCCTACTATAATGAGCGGACGTGCGTTTAGGGGGATGCGAAGGGGGACAAAGGAGGTGGCGGTCTCCCAGGTGGATCCCGCGTCTGAGGACGCGTGGAGGAGCCAGGGGAAATGGTGGACCATGTTTCCACTGATGCGTTCTCCGGGACCCAGCTCAGTGAAAGCTGGACCAAAAAAAGTGTCCCACCAGTTGTATGGAGCATCGCAGGGAATGGTTGCGTAGAGAGCGTGTAGTTCATTTTGATAAAAATTATTGTCATGCGCGATGAGAGGAGCAGCAGTATAGATACCATAGTGATAGTTGTGGCTGATTTCATTTCCGATGAGGGAGATGTTGCTCGTGGCGCCATCGACAAGGACAGCAAGTTTGGTGTTACGGTTCATGTCACAATATGCTATTTGGATATCATGGGAGTTACCGATATTGATACCGACTCCGTTATGGCAGATGTTGCTGTTGTTGAACAAGATATCCGTGCAGCTGGTGAGGTACGCGCCGCCTTGATTGTCGTTGTTGTCGTCAAGGGCGCAATGATCCATTGTGATATCGGATGCGTGGTCGAAATAACAACCGAGGCCGTTGGTATGGAAAAACGTGTTATCGATGGTGCTGTTGATGGAGGCATTCAGTCGTAGGCCGATGGCATTATGACAGAATTGACAGTGAGAAATAACAAGAGCATTGGTTTGAGTACAATAGATTCCTTCGCCCGTGGTGTGAACATCACAGTCCATGATGATATGATTGGTTCCCCGCTGAATGATTACACCGGTTCTGGCACGGTACACGGTGCAGTCGATTAGAGTGGTAGCATTCGCTGTGATACGGATGCCAGCATCGGTCTGCTCACCACCAGAGTTGCGGAAGGTGAACTGTCTGATGGTGACACAATCACTCGTGATGTGACCTACTGTGCTTGTGTTCGCGCCGTCGATGATTGTTGATGATTGATTTTGGCCAAGGAGCGTGATGGATTTATCAATCAACAGATGCTCATAGTAGGGGGAGGAGTCGTCATAGACAAATATGGTATCCCCGTCTGATGCGGTGTTGATCGCATCTTGAATATGGGTGTAGTTCCCAGGACCAAAACCACCAACATACAACCAATTCCCACTCATCACTGGTATGGATGGTTTCTCTATATTTTGAGCAACTGAGGGGAGGATGCCCATCCCAACGAACAGAATGATGATTCCAACTGCCAATCCTTTGATCCATAATCCACGATGCATACTCCTAGATTCTCCCTTGATGAACAGGTTGGGTTTGTTATTCTATGGATTCATTTAAATGTTGTGAAACATATAAAAAAAAGGGTTTTCTTCAATTGGGATTATTGAAGGGGAGTGAAAGTGATACTTGTTTTAGAGAGAGTATCTGGTCGAAGAGATTACCGTAATTGATAAATGCAGCAAATATATCCTCCTTAGTGAGTTGGGCATGTATGCAGAAAACAGACTGGACATCGATTGAGGACATATTGACAG
>DATMXJ010000145.1:0-2112 GCA_035561675.1 Thermoplasmatota archaeon | reverse complement strand
ATTTTGTATGGAATGATACCGGTGCCGTGATTGTTAGGATCAACAACATCTCTCCAACGTAGGCCGATGTAATCATCCCAATAATTATAAGACCAGATGTTCCGCGCAGTTGCATCATTATTTCTTGCGTTGATTTTATTGTCAACAAACGTATTATAAGAGATTGTATTGTGTATAGCGAAAGGCCAGAGCCAAATTCCTACATAGTTGCTTTGTGAGATAATATTGTTTCGTACGGTGTTGTCTCGTGCCTGGCACAGCCAGATTCCTATATCATTGTCGATGATACTGTTGTTTTCAATGACGTTGTAGGAGGAATTGAAGATGATGATCCCATACCATTCTGATTTGATAAGCAGGTTATCATAGATATGATTCCCAGAGGAGGCAACATAAATTGCTGCATCATCATGGCTGTTCGCTTGTGTTCCATCGATTGTGAACCCAGTGATTTCCACATTGTTCGCAATTATTTTGATGGCAGCCCTCGTTCCACCCGTAAGGAAGACAGCACCTTTATTTTCTCCAACAAGCCGGATAGCTTTGTCGACTACAACGTTTTCGTGATAATCCCCTCCATGAACAAACACTGTGTCACCATCAGAGGCAAGATTGACTGCGTCTTGGATATGGGTATGATTCCCAGGGCCGTCCCCGCCGACATAGAGGGTGGTGCCGTCATAGGGTTGTTCTGGGGGTTTAACTGGGGATGGTGGTCGACTTATCTCAAGAGAAATATTCAACTGGTGGTGAGGGCGTCGGAGTCGCTCAATATATAATCTTGCGCCCACCAAATGTGAGACAATTTCAATGCTGAATCCAGTAGCCTGCGGGGATTGAATCCGAACCATTTCTAGAGATTCGAATCGTGTCGTTGGATATTGCCTGAAGGGACCGATAGTACAATTACCCTGAAGAGAAATATTTTGACTGGAATCAGTGTAATAACCTTCTACAATACCTGCTGTTTGGATACCTCCTGCACCGCAGCATAAGCGCGAAGCCGGATAAATAACAAGCAGGCCAAGATACGGCTCAGTGGTAGTCGTTAGAGAAAGATGTAATGTTTTGTCTCCGCTCTTGGCGATTATGTCAATATCAAGAGGATAATACGTATCTGTTTCGGGAATGTAGAGAAGCCTTGTATATTTTACACTGAAATTGGCAAAATCCCAAAACGTCTGTCCATCTGGTGTCAGCGAGCCTTCCCCGCCCATCGTATGGAAAAAGCCAAGGTGCACGCTCCATCCATTTGTAAACGAACCCCAGATCCAATCATAGCCGTAATGATTGGATGTACTAAGCTTCAGTTGACTGGAAGTTCTCGACTGTTCAGTCCAGATCCATTTCATAAAAGGCATGACTTTGGGTAGATTCTTCACAAATGCTATGAACTCTGAAGGTGATTTCATTGTTATTAAATAAGAAAAGTTTCCCCACAAATGCTCATAATATGCGATTCCCCTCGATTGAGATGATGTCCCATTGAACGTGATGTTGCCTACGACATCGAGTCGAGGGACGAACCCATATCGAGCCCATCCTATTCCCCAAGGAAAATACCCGTTACTTATATTTTGAGCGACCCAGTGAGACGATGAGGTGGCATTCAAACTAATATTCATGATGAAGCTTTTGTCCTCATTCTCAACATACACCAAATACGATGGATAAAGTCCTTTTATTGTACAATTGCCAAAACGAATGTCTAGGTAATTTTTTTTGAACGAGAATGGACCCGATTGATTGCCTTTGTTCACAAAGGACTGTGTGAAGTCAAAGACCTGTCCAGTATCTCTGTTAAAGCAATAAAAGAGAAAAAGGACCATATTGATGTCACTTCTGTTTACTTCTTTTGTCGAATATTGGAATTCGGTAAGTATGTCTAGGTGCGTTCCAGTTTGTGTTGTTACTGAGCTATGGAAGCACCACCATTCGCAGCCACAAGGAAAGTGATCTCCCTCTTCATCAGGGGTGAAATGTAATTGATTGTTTTTTTCAGTTGCAGACGCAGTACAGGGTAAAAGGGCAGTTAACAATAATACAAAAAGGATGATAATCGTAATCCATCTCGAATTGTTTTTTAAGAAATTATTATCAGATTGTGAATGT
>DATMXJ010000144.1:0-2671 GCA_035561675.1 Thermoplasmatota archaeon | reverse complement strand
TTTTACCACCGCCCGAGTGAACAGAGCGGTGAAATTGCGGTTAACATGGTTCGCAACGGTTGGGTTCATCCGTTGTTTTGCGCATCCCATCCAACGAAAAATAGAGCTTTATCTCCTAGTTATCTATTTCGGGATGAAGCCATTTCTCAGGATATGTTTTTAAAGGAGAACATTGTTATAAACTTGTAGAACGGGGGAAATCATCTGATACCGAAAGCTCTTGCGGTTGGATTGTTAGTTGTGCTTGTTCTTAGTTGTGTGGTTCCTTGTGAATCGACTATTGATGAAACTGAAGTTGGTTCCGAAGAAGAGTATCGAGAGTACATGAATGATTGGTTTGTACATACTGATGATTCAAATGGGATCATAGGATCTGCTTATTCGGATATTCAAAATAAAGGATCAAGCGATGATATGATCGTAAAGAAAACATCGAGTTCTAACGGTGGTTTGCAAAATTCTTCATGGCCGATGAGCTGCCATGATACGTATCACACCAGTCAAAGCTCTATCAGCACCGCGGACAACCCAGGAACTGAGAAATGGCGATATAAAACATTGCAAGATGCAGGAACTGTCGAATCAGGTGCCATTGTCGACAACAACGGGATCATCTATTTTGGGAGCATGGGGGCAGATCATAAACTCTACGCATTGTATCCCAATGGTACGATGAAATGGTACTATAAAACACCTGCAGCTGGAATAATATGGTCTACGCCAACTATTGCTGATGATGGGACCGTCTATGTTGGTGACTGGAATGGGCGTCTCTCTGCTCTTGATCAGAACGGTTCATTACTATGGCAGCTATATCGTAGTGGGGAGTTTGCATCTTCCCCCGCGATAGGTGATGACGGGACAATTTATTTAGGTCATTCTGGTGGTTGTCTCTATGCAATAAATCCAGATGGGAGCGAAAAATGGCATTATGAGACAGGATACTACGTAAACTCAGGCCCTGCTGTTGGTATGGACGGTACCATATACATTGGTTCTGCTGATAATTATATTTATGCTCTCTATCCTAATGGCGTAATTCGCTGGCGGTATCTTACCGGCGGTGTCATCAAAGGGCATCCTTCAATCGCACCAGATAATAAAATCTATGTTCCCTCGTTCGATGGGAATCTGTATGCTCTAAATCCCAATGGGACATTAATTTGGAAGGTAAGTACTGGTGACGAAGTCGCAGCTGCATCAGCAGCGATCGCAACTGATGGAACGTTGTATGTGGGGACTGAGGTCTTACGGGCGTTTTACCCGAATGGAACCTTGAAATGGATGGTTGACGTCGGCGGGGACGTCTATGGGACGTCACCAGCGGTCTCCGCGGATGGAACGATTTATGTGAGCGCTGGTGTCTGTATTGTCGCGGTGAACCCTGACGGGACGATTAAGTGGAAGAAGTTAATCTCGAATGTCGCAGTGCTATCATCACCCTGCATCAGCGAGGATGGTTCAATCTATGTCGGCTCATCTTGGAGGAATCATGATGGTACTCTTACATGGGGGTATCTCCATGCGTTCGGCGAAGCACCATTATCGGTAGATGCAGGAGGACCCTACAGCGGGAACGCTGAACAGAGTATATCATTCATGAGTACGACCTTTGGAGGAGCGCTCCCCTATACGTTCCAGTGGGAGTTCGGTGATGGGAACACCTCAAACCTGGAGCATCCGACACATACCTATTCCAGACCCGGTGAGTACATCGCGACGCTTACATTGGTCGATGGTGAGGGAAATAGCAGTAGCGACACCGCAAATGTGACGGTAGGGACATCTCTACCAACAGTGAGAATCTTACGCCCGGAAAATGCTTTGTACTTGTTCAACAAAAAAATAATGCCTCTGAAACGTCCGGTGATCATCGGGAGAATAACAATTAAAGTTGAAGCGTTTCAAGAGGACGTCGGAATCGACCATGTCTCATTTTATATTGATTCAGGTTACAAGTATTCTGATTATGAGGCACCCTACGAGTGGGATTGGACGGATAGAAGTTTCTCATTCTATGACATTGGTGTTGCGGCAGAATCAAAAGATGGAAAATGGGGCGGCGCTGATATCTATAATGTGTTAAAGATTTTCTAAGAATCTATTAACATTTTCTAACACCAGCAACAGTTCGAGTGAATCTATCAATGTCGTGTACCTATGTTTGTTAGGAATTAAGACGATAAGAGACCGTATGAAATTGTATATGCGAGACCTTCCGTTCAGACCCTTTTATTTTATACTTCCAAGGATATTCTTTTATAGGCGAACAGTGTTATAAAATATGATAACGGGGAAAACTGCCACACCTAATTCAACACTACAATTCCAACACTCCTCAATTCAGCAGAGTCGAAATTAGCGTTGGTATCTGAATTAACACAAGAGTATAGCAGTTATTATTGTCACTAATATTCCAATTATCCCAATAGCTATGCCATACAAAAATTTTCTATTTGCATCCTTTTCCATTTTAGTTATAGCAGTATTAAATTCTCTCTTTGTAACCAATGGAGTGGTATCTGTGAATGTACCACTTTGTATTAGATTTTCTTCTCTCTGCCTTACTGAGTTTAATTCTGCTGAACCAGCTGGAAAATATTTATCCAAATCTGAGTGTCCATTTGACATATAAATAAATTTAATCAATAAGTTATTAATAATTTTATTC
>DATMXJ010000143.1:0-4349 GCA_035561675.1 Thermoplasmatota archaeon | reverse complement strand
GACAACGATAGCGTGAATCATGACACGAAGTTTTCGGGAAACATTGAAAGACCCTGAGAAAAAAGCAAAACTCTTGTTTTGGATATGGATCCTCTCTTTGTTAATGACGGTCATCGGTTATACATTGATTTTCTTTTTTCTCTTTTTAAAGTAACAACAAAAAGAAAAAAAATATCCTCTCATCATAATGAGAGGCGTTTTTGTTTTTATTGAGCGTCGTTTGTCTTAATCCGCATGCCGTAGAACGACCGGAACACGAAATACATAGACACGGCAAGGAACAAGACAAACAAGGAGAGCGTCGCAGGGTTCGCGGAACTTCCGTTTCCAAATTGATTGGTCAATGAGACGGACAATTCAACTGCGAGCAACCCAAACAATGTGGTGAATTTAATAATTGGGTTCATCGCGACCGATGATGTATCCTTGAAAGGATCACCAACCGTGTCACCGATCACTGTTGCTGCATGCAATTCAGTTCCTTTTTCTTTGAGGTCTACTTCAACGAATTTCTTTGCATTATCCCACGCTGCACCAGCATTTGCCATAAAGATCGCCTGGAATAACCCAAATAACGCAATGGCGATGAGATATCCGACGAAGAAATACGGCTCAAGGAATGCAAAGGCAAGGGTTGCGCAAAAGACAGCAATAAAGATATTAAACATGCCTTTCTGGGCGTATTGCGTGCAGATTTCCACAACTTTTTTACTATCCTCCACCGATGCTTTTTCGACGCCTTCGAGTTTGATGTTGCGTTTGATAAACTCGACAGCGCGGTATGCTCCGGTAGAGACTGCTTGTGTTGATGCCCCTGTGAACCAGTAAATCATAGCTCCACCAGCAATAAGTCCAAGGAAGAATGGAGGATGGAGGAGCGAAAGGTTACCGATGAGCGTTGGATCAAGTTTATTGGTTAGAAGAATGATGATGGAGAAAATCATGGTCGTTGCCCCAGCAACAGCGGTTCCAATGAGGACTGGTTTTGCGGAGGCCTTGAACGTATTACCTGCGCCATCGCCTTCCTCTAAAAGTTCTTTGCCATGGGTAAAATCAGGTTCGAATCCGAACTCGTTGTTGATCTCTTCTTTAATGTTTGGAATCTGTTCGATCAATGAAAGTTCAAAGACGGATTGGGCGTTATCAGCGACAGGACCATAGGAGTCAACAGCAATGGTGACCGGCCCCATCCCAAGGAATCCAAAGGCGACAAGCCCAAAAGCAAACACCGCTGGACCTACGATTATCGCCTGGGGGATCATCAGACTTCCAAGACCCAAGGTGCTTACGATAAACGCGATTCCCATAAGTAAAAGAATCGACAACCCAATCCAGTACGCACTAAAATTCCCTGCGACAAACCCAGACAGGATATTCAGTGATGGACCGCCTTCACGGGAGGACGTCACCACCTCTTTGACATGACCAGATTTTGTCGAAGTGAACACCTTCACAAACTCAGGAATAACTGCTCCTGCCAATGTACCACAGGTGATGATAATTGAGAGTTTCCACCAAAGAGTCGTATCCCCTCCCAGGGTGGGGATGAGGAAGTAGGATGCAATAAAGGTAAGGGCTATGGAAATAAATGATGTGATCCAGACTAACGATGTCAACGGTGCTTCAAAATTCATCTTTGTGGCTTTTGCGTAGCGTGCACGAGCGATGAAATCATTAATCACATAAGACAGGCTACTAGCGACAATCATTAAGACCCTCATGACAAAAATCCAAACAAGAAGGATGACTTGAATCAAAGGATCATTGATTGCAAGGACGATGAAGGAAATAAGAGCAACGCCTGTCACGCCATATGTTTCAAACCCATCCGCAGTTGGTCCTACAGAGTCCCCTGCATTGTCTCCCGTGCAATCAGCGATAACACCTGGGTTTCTTGCGTCATCTTCTTTGATTCTAAAGACGATTTTCATGAGGTCTGAGCCGATATCAGCTATTTTTGTAAAGATTCCTCCGGCAATCCGTAATGCTGCCGCTCCAAGGGATTCTCCAATTGCAAACCCAATAAAACAGGGTCCCGCATAGGAACCAGGGATAAATAGGAGAATAGCAAGCATCATGAAGAGTTCAACACTGATAAGGAACATCCCGACGCTGATCCCTGCTCGCAAGGGGATTTGATTCACTGGCAATGGTTTGCCTCTCAGGCTTGCGAACGCTGACCGAGAATTCGCAAGAGTATTTATGCGAATACCAAACCAAGCTACCCCGTAGCTGCCCGCGATACCAATTAAGCTGAACGAAAGGATAACAACGACTTTGAAGGTTTCAAAATGAAGGAGTAATCCGAAGTAAATGATGATGACCGCTCCAATGAACGCCCATAGGATGAGGAGAAACTTGCCTTGTGTGATGAGATAGGTCTTGCAGGTCTCATAGATTAATTCGGAGATATCACGCATGGATTTATGCACCGGAAGACGTTTTACTCGAAGGTAATTGAACAATCCGAAGAGCAATCCAAGTAGACAGACAATGAGTCCAATACCAAGCAGCAATCTTGCGTTGATACCGAAGAACTCAACTGTATTGAGGTCGGGGACGACCAGGTTTGCTTCTCCACCAGCTTCTGCAGCCATCGTCGAAGGGGCTATCAGTATAACAAGACCCGCGATAATCATCAGAACGGACAGAAATCGAAGAATCCTCTGTCTTGATTTATTACCAATGTCTTCTTTATACTGTTCTGTTTTGAATTGATTTTCCATTGATAAACACACTCCTCCATTCTTAAGGTAGTAACCGGAAACCAGTATTTTCTATTTTAAGATGTCGTTTCTACAAAAATAACCATATCGGCAACAGAGAAGGTTCTACATCCCCCAGAATTTATTTGTCTTCCGTTTAATATCGATGATTTTATTTAACACATCTTTCTCATCTTCGTTCAAAACGTTCATCCGTTGAAGTTTTCTTGCATCACTCTCAGGGATATCCGTAAAAAAGATATCTCCTCCTTTGATTTGTCTCCCGATTGTAATTCCTTCAACTGATATAGCGACCTCGGCACCCTGGAGTGCTTCCGTGATAGGTTTATTTTCAAGTTGCATTCCTTTGATGTTTCCGATGCTTTTTCCCTCTTGATCGATCAATCGCATATCGACTTTGATACGTCCACCAAGCACACGAACCCCAAAAACCGCGGGATGGCTAATACGGAAAACGTACTCGGGGAGGAACCTAATCATCCCAGGGTGAATATAATCCTCTCGACGTTTCTTTTCAAGCTCCTCTTTCTTTTTCGCTAACCAAAGATCATAGTTTTCGATTATTGTGTAGATGACATCTTCGTTGAAGATTGTTACTTCGGATTTGAGTAATTCTTCCTTTGCTTCTGGGAGTATTTTTACGCTAAAAGCAAAAATAACCCGTTCCAATGGATTGGTTATCGCAGCTGTTTCCATTATGTCTCGCCGGGAGATATTCCCGATTTCTACTTTTCTGATATTGATTCCTTTTTCCCTTGATTCCTTCACAAGGGCTTCGAGAGAGCCGATAGTATCAGCCTTAATATATAACCCATCTTTGTCAAGTTCGATATTCACTTGTGATTGACTTTTGATCTCCTGGATTAATTCTATTTCATCCCCATGAACGACCCGTAATGGTGCTCCAGGGACAACACGATCTAGATCTGGAGCAGAAATTTTGATCCCACAGGCTGCATGGACTTCTTTAACGCTTTCGAATCGTTCTCGAGGATCACGGATTTCATCCATCGGCTTCGGTTTCAGCAACGCCTTAATTTTAGTCACCAATGGTTCGTCGTGAGTCCCGAAGATGATGGTATCTTCTTTTTTGAGAACTCCACTATAAATGATGGCATCTACGGTCGTTCCTAAGCCGACATCTTCTTTGACTTCCAGGACCGTTCCTTTCCCAGCACCTGTTTCACTAGCAAGTTGATCTTCCAGGAATCGCTGTGCTAGTCCGACCAGAACCATAAGCAACTCTGGTATCCCTTCTCCTGTTTTTGCAGAAACTGGAATGATCGGGATGCTTTTACGGAAATCCTTAATATTGAAATATAAATCTGATTCGAATCCCTTATCATAAATTATTCCTATTAATTCATATAATTTCGTTTCGAAAAGTGTTTTTGTCATGGGGCGTTGGTTTTCAAGTCGATTCTTCGCAACATCATTGTTCCGTTGCCAACCGCTGATTGCATCGATCTTGTTTGCTGCAACGATAAACGGCGTCTTATATTGACGCAGAATAGTGATCGATTCATGGGTCTGCGGTCTGAATCCTTCATTTATATCCACCACAAGGATTGCAAGGTCTGCAAGAGAGCCGCCACGAGTTCGTAAGGTGGTAAACGCATGATG
>DATMXJ010000142.1:0-12133 GCA_035561675.1 Thermoplasmatota archaeon | reverse complement strand
GTATTTCACGACCCCCCCATTTTTCATGCAGAGCCGCAACACCTCCTGAGCTTCCTTCGGCAGACCTTGAAAAATACTTTGGATGTCTGATGTCAACCGCTGTTGAATAGCATGGATTTTATCCTTCTTCAGCCTCTGTTGTATCTGATAATGCTCACACATCCAATCGATCCAGTGAGCAGGGTAGCTCATCATCACAGACATAAATGAAGAACCGATACGCAGTTGAATGTTCTCGATTCGAGCGATCAGGTCGTTGTCATATTCATTCATGATGAGTTCTGAGAGTGTAAGGAACGGGTCTTCCCGATAAAAGAAGAAACCGGTCGTGCGATAATGGTCACCAAAGGGAAAAATCCGGCCAGTCACTACGGTATTCAACGGATATCTCGGACCATTTTTGTATCGTTTCACAGGATAGATTTTTTTGGTATGGACATCCTTGAACTGTACCATGACGCCTTTCTCTGATACGATCTGGAAATCAGAGCGGATCACATGCCTCATCGAGAGAGCCTGATGCTTCATCTCCGAGGTCATCTCAGATGACTGTTCTGCAAATTCCTCTGCGATCGTCTTCCCGGTCTGCGGCAACACTTTTTCATAGATCAACCAACAGAGGAAATTTTTATGCCAGTCTTCATCTGGTAACTCACAGTCCTTCTCCGGGAACTCCTCGACGTACTTCTGGCACATCCCTCCAATCTGCCCGTCATACTTCTTAAATGTATAATCAAAAATCGCTTCTGGCAAATTATCTTCATCGATCATACGAACCACCTACCCAACTGCTCCTGCCATGGATCCTACATTCTTTGTATGCGTATCTCTTAATAAAGATGTATCGTCTGATAGCCATGACGGCCGAATAATCAATAAAAATCTCCGTACACCGATAGGCATAGTTCCTCCACAGACAAACTCTAGAGATCCATCACCACACATACACAAACAATTACTCTTCTTTCCTATTACGCGAAAGATGAATATTGCTCATTGCAATACGCAATACTATGCAGTAATGATCAGCAGAAACACTCCCTCATCAAGCATTGAAAGGTACGCACTCTCATTTCTCCGTTATCTTCCTTATCTAAAACCGTTATTTTTTTTCCTGCGTCCAGCACTGTTTTTATTTAGTTATGGCTTGTTAATCTCACCTGAACCGTCTGTTTCAACAATGCCACAGATTTTACCTATCATTCTCTCATCATGATTCTTTGATGGGCAAAAAAATCTCCAATCACAATGAAATCTCCATGGGAGAACCCCCTCCTGATTCATGTTTAGTTTACCCCTACATTTTACTAAAAATAGATAAGTTTATTAATTTGTAGGGGTAATGCCTATGTATGGTTTCAGTAAAGAAAAAGATCATCAATGGCAACACGTACTATTATCTCGAACACAGCTTCAGAAAAAACGGTAAGATCAATAAAAAAGAAAAATATCTAGGCCCAACCCTTCCGAAAAACATCGAAAAAATAAAAGAGGAGTTCCAGAAAGAATTCTACCACGAAACATGGTTCAACAGATTCGACATCATTAAAGAACAGTTCATAAAAGAAAAAAGAAACATCCCACTATCTCTGGAAAAAAAACAAACCGAACAATTCGCGACAACATTCACGTATAACACGAACAGGATTGAAGGATCAACCATAACACTTCGAGAAACCGCAGATCTCCTCGAGCGAGGGATATCGCCATCACGACGACCGATAGACGACATCAAAGAAACAGAGGCACATAAAAAAGTCTTCACCGATATGCTCTCCTACAAAAAAGAAATCGCCTTACCAACTGTTCTGTATTGGCACCAGCAACTCTTCCAAGACACAAAACCGGATACCGCAGGAAAAATCAGACAGCACCCCGTAGGAATCTCCGGAAGTAAATTCCTCCCGCCATACCCCATTGAACTCGATTTCTTATTACGAGACTTCTTTGACTGGTATCATGAGAATAAAAAGACACTTCACCCCGTGCAGATCGCAGGACTCACCCATCTTAAATTCGTCACGATTCATCCATTCGGAGATGGCAACGGTCGTCTCTCACGACTCCTCATGAATTATGTGCTATACAAGAATAGATACCCAATGCTCATCATCCCGTACTCACAACGAGAAAGCTACTACACCGCCCTCGAACGAAGCCAACTGAAAAAAGATGAGAATATTTTCATCCTGTGGTTTTTCAAACGATACATCAAAGAATACAAACAATATCTTATATAATTCCCTCAATTTCTATTTTTTTTTAATTAGCTGACTCATCACATGTTATGATTACTGGTCCGTTTTTCTCCCTACGAACCCCCTCCAGACTCCAATCATACATTATGATCAGATGAGTTTTAGGACAAATATGAATATACCTTGCTGGGTTAGATTTGTGTTGTATAATCATACCACCTATGATACATTAACTCAGGAGTTGGAAATAATATTGTACGCATCGGTACAAACAAAAAACATAGCAGCCATAATTAAAGCGATGAATCTTTAATACTCCGATCTATCCTTATTTCTTGGTCCGTTTTGAAGAACTGTTTTTCAACTCATCCCCTGAGATAGTAACACTATACCTCCCGCCATCCTCTTTTTTTAATGACCTTATCCCAGGTTTCAAAATCAACGGATATCCAATCCGTCAGAAGCTACCCGCAACAATTTTAAAACATTTCTCTCTTTAAAAACCTACACATCTAAAAACTTAACCTTGCATAATCATTCATTTTACCATGAGGAATATTCGGTCTGAAAAGTTCGTTAATCTAGGAACTTCACCACAGCTTCAGTGATAAACAAATACTCTACCAAAGATAAATTTTTAAAGAAACAATTATTATATTGTACTGTTTACGTAAATGAATCGTGAATGTAAAAAGAACATGAGATCTTCGAAATAAAAAGGCGGATGGGAAACGATATGAACGATATGGAAAATAAAACAAGAAATATGAAATGTCCACTCTATGTTGATTTTACACGGATGTGCCTTGTCAAATTCCCTACTCTAGTCAAGTTCACAATGTTACAAACCTGCGCATCAGAGCACCATGTTGATTGTCCGATTTATCAAGTACACGATAGTGATTTTTATTGCAAGTATTTTTATGATTGTGCAAATCAATATATCGAAAATACACCGAAAATATTACAGGATATTTTTTTGAACAAAAATATGTTTGAAGTCCTGAAAAACATCTGGACAAATTACTGTTTAATACCAGAGAACTCGAAAATCTGTGCGAAATATCAACTCTATTCCAAAGGGGAAATACCACCTATAACCTTAATGCCAGATGGTGAGGAAATAAGTTCATTTGACTTACTATTCAGACGGAAAATTATCATAACACCACCAGACAAAACAATATAGCTATGATCAGTCTTTTCATCTCATAACTGCTTTTTGCTTTCCGTCGTGATTTTTTTCCAAAGTGCTTCCAAAATGATTTGTGAGAAAACATCTCCATCAAGAAACCTGTACTCTTTTTTGTTACCTACACCTAAACTCTTGATAAGATGCTCTTGTGCTTTATTCTTATAAAAATATTTTTCTTTGATGGTCATCCCCAAAAGAAAATGCTGTTTTATGATGAATTCATCGCAGGTCATTTCTTTTACTTTTTCCTTGAAATCCCCTGATAATGTCTTCAGAATGTCCTCAAGAATTATATCCAATGTCGAATAGCCAACTTTCTTCATTTGTATTTCCCATCCATAGTAATATCAAAAGAAATAGTTCTCTATAAACCACCTGAAAACTATCTTTTTTTCACCTCATACGTTCTTTTTTTTATCCGCTCCTTTTTATGGTATTTACAAAAAAATACTGGTATTTGCTCACCTTTACTCTTTAACTCCTCCTCCCCTGCATAAAAAAGCGGGATTTCGTTTTTCATTTTATACCCACTTGCACGACATACACCTTCACCAGCATAAATTCCTGAGTATTCAAAATACTTACAATCTCTACACATATATTCCTTTATACTTCCGATTCTCATGTTTTCAAATCTCCTTTACACCTATCCCATGTCACTTTTTACGTTTTTTCCTTGCCTGGCCGCTCTTCTCGTTTCTCCTTCATCCCATGTAGAACTCCGAACAGACCCTCCTTCTTTAAATACATACTACAAAAAAGATTTAAACAACAGATTCCTTATGAAAAGATGTCAAGACATCTGGGAGTAATCGTTAAGAAATACATTCATTGAAAACGAAAAAGATAATAAAAGATGATTCCTTATTAAAAAAGAGACGACGCCTATGAATGAAGACAAACACCTCCTCAAAGAACTCAAAGCAGGAACAAAAGATTTTGAATGGCTCAGTAAAAACTATCCTGCATTGCAGAAGAAATACCCGAAACAGTTTATCGCAGTGAAAAATCAACAGGTGATCATCGCACATAAAAACCTTGTCACCCTTATCAACACGTTGAAGAAAAAATTCGGCAACCCCAACGATTTCTTAATTGATTTCGTTCCTGATGAAAACTATACTCTTGTTGTGTAAGAAATACAGGGAGGAATATCCTTATGCGCCTTAATGGTTTCTTCAAAGAAATAGCATACAATATCACGAGAAAAGAAGTATACCTTGAAAAATAACCCTTCATTATCGAAACATTATTTTTCCTTCAACTTATTTATATACACCCGTTTCTCCTTCTTCAACGCCCTCTACTTTTTCCATTCATTTATCAATTATTAATTCCATCAGGATTATCTGTTTCATCAACCCTAGTTGCACGATGCTTCATCAATACTCGTATAAACCGATCTCTCGTTCCATGAATGAAATGGCATCGACCGTAGAAAAAATCTTTGAAAAAAAGAATGGTGTTATCACTAATTTTTTCACAGGATTCATCAGGATCCGAGGAGTCCTTAACTGGTTCGCGATCTCCTTTTTCGGGTTTCTCTTAGGGATCTCTTCCCTGGATATCACCAGCCATATAGTACCATTATTTTTTTTCGTGGTCTCCACGTTTTTCATCCTTGCTTTTACGTTTGCCATCAACAACTATTACGATATCGACACCGACAAAGAAAACCCACGAAGAGCACATCTGAACGCCATGGCATCAGGAAAAATAACAAAACACACAGGGATGATGCTCAACCTCATCTTCATCGTCATCCCCTTGGTCCTATCCCTGTTCTATACACCAGAGGTCTTTGTGTTCTGTGCGGTACTGATTCTTTGGATGTGGATGTATTCCGCTCCCCCACTGCGATTGAAAGGCAGACCAGGACTGGATATCCTGTGGCATTTCATCGCGTTTCTCGCCTTACTACTCTGGGGCTCGTATCTAGCGGGCAGCGTCTCCCAGATGACTCTCTTAATCGCGATATCGCTAGGCATCTTTGGCTGTTTCGCACAAATCGACAACCATATCCATGACTATCCTTTCGATAAAGCAAGCGGGGCAAAGACATTCGCGGTCTGGACCGGGATACACAAAGCAACAGTCGCCCTAAAAGTATCATTCATCCTCTACATGGTCTTTCTCATCCCGCTGATCGTTCTTTTCTCTTTGTACTCACCTCTCACGATCCTCATTGTATGCGCAGGAATAGTCGCAAGCGCACTCATAATAAAAATAAAAAAGAGCACAGGAACACCAACTCTGTATCACGTCATAAATTTTTTTGGCAGATCAGTCTATGTAACCTGCCTCATCTACCATCTCAGCAGCCTACTCTAACAAGAACCGACGTAGTCAGAAGATGAAGGAAAACTCTGAAAAGCGACCTGTTCACACTCCTCAGGATGAGTCAGTAAACATTTCTTCCTTTTTTCTTAAAAAAAATCCAACATAACAAAAAAAATGGTTTTAAATACACGAAAAACCTTGAGCCAGCACAACATGAAAATCAGACTCTACCAAGTAGACGCGTTCACCGATGCCGTCTTCCACGGAAACCCCGCAGCAGTATGCATCCTGGACGACTGGCTCGACGACCGACTCATGCAACAGATCGCCATGGAAAACAACCTATCCGAGACAGCGTTCGCAGTCCAAAAAAACAAACAATATCACATCAGATGGTTCACCCCGGAAACAGAAGTCACCCTCTGCGGACATGCGACACTCGCCACAGCCCACGTCCTCTTCACCCACTACCACTACCCTGGCAATGAAATCACCTTCAAAAGCAGACAACATGGTATCCTCAAAGTAAGAAAAGAAGCAGACACACTTGCCCTAGACTTTCCCGCTGACACCATAAAAAAAGCCACACCACCCCCCGGCCTCATCAAAAGCCTGGGAAAAAAACCACAAGAGGTCTGGAAAGGCAAAACAGATTACCTGCTCATCTACAGAACAGAAAAAGACATACGGACAATATCACCAAACTACCATCTCCTCACATTGGTCAAGGCACGAGGAACCATCATCACCGCACCAGGAGACACCACTGATTTCGTCTCACGATTCTTCGCTCCACAAGTAGGGATCAACGAAGACCCAGCCACCGGCTCAGCACACACCACGCTCATCCCCTACTGGGCAGAACATCTGAACAAAAAAGAACTCACCGCCAAACAACTCTCAAAACGCCAGGGACTAATGAACTGCCGCTTAGAGAACAACAGAGTATCCATCTCTGGAAAAGCCACAACCTACTTAGAAGGAGAAATCATAAACCTCTCCTAAAAGACAAAGGTGCATACCAATGAACAAGAATGAAATACCCTTTCACGTCATAGACTGGAACCTCATCCCAAAGACAGAACACAAAGGAGAAAAAGGACAGGCTTTCTGGCAGACCCATCAACTCCCTGGAGTACGCATCAGGATAGTGGAATACACTGCCGGGTATCTCGCGGACCACTGGTGCAAGAAAGGCCATATCGTCCATTGCCTCAAGGGTGATTTCACCAGTGAACTACAAGACGGCAGAACATTTCATCTAAAGGAAGGAATGACCTACGTGGTGTCTGATGATATCAGCTCCCATCGTTCCACCACCGACCATGGCGTCACCTTACTCATCATCGATGGAGATTTCTTAAACGCGGATTCACCTAACAAAAAAATCGGATGATACCAGAGATTCAGAAGACATCAAAAAAAGTTAGAAAAAAGTATTACAAAGATACTATGACCAAATTCGGTAATTTATAACATTAATAAATCAGGTGGAAGTTAATTTGGGATACTACAATCTCCTGTTCTTCTCCCCAACGAGATGCATATTATTTATTATATGCATTATTTTTGTGCACAAAATTTGTAAATATGCATTGTCAATGCGATTGATTCATCCATGGAAAAACTCTTCCGCTGCAATGGTCTTTTTACACTCATTGCAATAATAACCCATATGCTCCAGCGGGAAACCTGAAGTTCCATAACACTTTCTTTATAAACGTATAACCCGTTGAACATTAGTTAATATCTTAAATGAGAGGGTCTATACGGCCCCGAGAAATCTTAATCGGCCTCGGATATTTTCCCCATTGTCTATATGCGTCTACTGTCCTCTTTTTCAAGCCTTTTGGATAAATTACTATAGCGGTCGTGCGAATCAAAATAACTATTTTCTCAGGCATCATCGACAATTTCAGACAGACTCTATTCAACTCATCCCTGGAATATCATAGGGTTCTTTTGCTGGATGCCAATCAAATTCAACCCATGGAAAGAGGAATATGAATTGTATCCACTCGCCGTACAAATCTAAGTATACAAATCCCAGAATTATCTTTGGGCCGCTCCCTTTCCATGTATCCCAGTAATTTCCTATCCATTTATTTTTCAAAGGCCACAATAAATATTTTTGAAACCAAAATCCGATTCGACTATAATTTTTAAAGTTATTCTTTGTGAAGATGTTTCGAACGCCGCCGCATCGAATCCCGAGAGAACAATTTTCAATATCATTACCATAGACACTGGTATTGTCAGCTCCAAATTCTATTCCCATTTTACAATTGCTAATTCTATTAAAGGAAACATTCTGATGGTCGTGGCCATCGAAACTAATACCACTATCACGACATTCTGTGATAACATTTCCTATTATGACAAAACCACTAACGGGGCTGTATGCCATAATGGCGATTCCATGAAGAAAGCAATGACTGATGTGATTGCCAATGATTCTAATATTATCTCTTGTATACGTAACATAAATCCCTGTGTGCGATGAATTCGTAATGACACACTCTGATATGGTAATATTGTTTTGTTCATAACCTGGAATATGATTTACGAAAATGCCAGCAGTAAACAAAGTTTCAGTTTCTGGATTTTCAATGGTAAAATTCGAGACAATCACATGGCTTGCATCGATTTTAATGACTGTATCAATTCCGTTCCCTTTAATAAAAGGTTGTCCGCTATCATTACCTTCACCGAGTTCATGAGATACGCCAAGAAGACTCACATTATCTTTCCTTAGAAGAATCCCATCTTCAGGATACGTCCCACTATACACCTCGATCGTATCGCCAGGATTTGAAGAATTCACTGCTTCCTTTATGGATGTAAAATCTGCATCCCCAGGTTCATCATCAACCGTAATGATATTTTTATCAAAGGTCTGTGCTAATGTTGCAGATGGACTGAGACTTGTTCCAACGAACAAGAGAATGATTCCGACCACCACCCATTTCACAATCAGAGATTTCTTACTCACGATCTTTCCCCCTTTTATCACTATTTAATAATACAGTTCTCCTATAAAAAGAATATCCTTTAACAACAGAAGCATTGACACGGTTTTAAGACATTTTTTGTACGAATTCAAATGAGAAAAAAAGATGGGGGATTCAGTATCCCATTAGATGCCGTACTATTGGGAATGCATTGGGGAACCGTTCGAACAACAGTTCCCAGAACTGCTGGAAAGGTATGTTATACGAACATGGCATAGTCACACTCAATGTTCCCCAATCACTCTCATTTCCATAGATGTCCTTTGCTTTGGCTTTTATAATATAGGTTCCTTTTTTGGACCAGGTATGAGATTGAGGAACTACATCTCCGGATGGAGCGGGGCCGATCCAGCTACTGTTTGAGCTGTCCCCCCAGTCGATGAAGTAGTACACCATATCACCTTCCGGGTCTACTGTCGTAAAATTATACTCAGTAGCGACCTTTATTTTTCCTTTCGCCGGGCCCGTAATCGTCGGTGCAGCTGGCGGCTGATTACTACCAGGTACACTCCCGTAGCAGCCGGTATGATGTCTATCGTACTGAAACAGGGGCCATTCCATGTGTGACGAATTATAGATCCCAGGCATGTCCCAGACATAGATCTTCCCGTCATCGCCTGCGACAGCAACCTCCACCAACGCATCATTGTCAATATCTGCAATCGCAGCAGTTGCATCGACCGCATCACCGATTCTCTTTGGCCAGCCGGTCACATTGGTCGCATCATGATGCCAGGCGTACAATTTTTTAGCATAGGATCCAGCGATGATCTCAACATCAGCATCCCCATCGATATCACCAACGACGGGCTGCGCGTAGATATAATCAAGATATTGGGACCAATCCCAGGCAAAGGTGATCGGCCAGCCGTCAACAACAGTTCCATCATGATGCCAGACATAAAAACGGCCATACGGCGTATCTGGGATCGCACCACCAGAGAGTATCTCTAGATCACCGTCACCATCCAGGTCTGCGACGGACGGCTGAGCAAACGACAGCCCGTTCTCCACAGGCCAGCCAGCAACCATGGTCCCATCATGATGCCATGCGGAAATAATCCGTTGCTCGGTAAAACCAGAGCAGATGAGTACCTCAAGGTCGCCATCCCCTTCAAGGTCAGCGATGACCGGGGAGGATTTAATGAAATCATGGGCCTGCTGCGGCCATCCATCAACCACGCTCCCATCATGGTGGAACGCATGCACATACCCATTTTGATCACCACAGACGATCTCGGGAAAACCATCCCGGTCGATATCAGCGGTCGCCACGGCACTCCTCAGAGGACTACCAATGGTGACAGGCCATCCGTCAACCATGGTCCCATCATGATGCAACGCATAGATTTTCCCACCGCCATCCGTCGAAGGAAGAATGATCTCCAGATCACCATCACCGTCAAGATCGATTACTGCGGCCGAGCTCCGAGATGCAGCGACAGGTTTCGGCCACCCATCCACCACGGTCCCATCATCATGCCATACAAAGATGTCATCTCCCCACATGCCTCCGACGACCTCTTCAGTACTCGTCGAACGATCGATATCCGCAAACGTAAGCGATGCACCTTGAATACTGTACATCTGAAGAGGCCATCCCTGCAGTACGTTGCCGTTATGGTCAAGAACATAATCATAGTTATTATCACCAGCAGGTACCACGGTCACGGTCCCAAAACCGATCTCCTGATACCCATCAGAGTTGATATCAGAAAGAGCAATGGGACTCCAGATAGCGACCTGTGACCCCAAAATACCATGGCGCCACCCGAAAGGAAAATTCAGATGCAACGTCGGATCAAGATAAATACTGACATTCACAGAGTACTGCCCTGAATCGGTGAGATGAACAGTGAGTTTTATGGTGTAATACCCTGCTTCTGTGACTGCACCGGTATCCCAGAAACCCAAGGTCGCATTCATGATTTCAACGGACCCATTCGCAATGAGAGCCACACCGGTGGTAAACCATTCAGTCGGACTCAGCCCGACCCCCCATTCAAGGATAAAGTTTTGGAACTCCGGCAGGGATGCAGTACCATTGATCTCCACGACATCCCCTACCCGAAAGATTTCCCCTGGTAAAGGAAAATTGATGCCCGGTGATACGAACGTACGCTCAAGCGTTCTTGTCTGAAATCCAAGCTGTGATACCGTCTCCCAAAATGCAGGAGCTCCATTTGTTTTTTGTCCTGCAGTGTTCACAGGTTTTTCTGAAACCAAAGTCCCAGTCGATGGGAAAACACTCATGCCAACAAGTACGCCAATGACGACAAAAACGACTGCTTTTTTCACCATCTATTCACCCCAAATTCTACACGGTACGTATCGAGTATACGCCGTAATGATAGAAAAGCGTTCGGGAACCACATCACCACCGGCGATGCAAGAGTCACCCATCGGTCACCATCGAGAAAATGATGACCTGCGTTCCCGCGGCCGTTTTTTCTTCAGCACCGACTCTCGCAGTGATCATGATCGGACCAAGTCCGAAGAAAATCCCAGTCCCCACGGTCGCAGATCCTCCTGCGGGGACGTCAAGCGTACCATCCCTAGTTTTCTTGATAAATCCTACCATGCCGCCTTCCACATGAATTGACCAGGGAACACCAGTGGCATCCTCTGCTCCGCTGTTCGTGATGACGACATTCACCCCAAGACCACTGTTGATGCTGAAGTTGATTTCCACCACTACATCAGACACCTCGATTTGTTTGATGAGAGTATCTTCCAAGGATTCTCTGTCCATCACCGTCAGCGACACATCGTAGGAACCAGGCCCGGAATAGACATGGTCTGCGGTCATTCCTGTTCCTGCTGTTTCATCTCCGAAATCCCACACGTAGGAGACGATGTCCCCATCAGGGTCGTGTGAGTGAGACGCATCAAACGTCACCATTTGACCAACGACAGGTTTTTCAGGTGAATAACTGAAATCAGCGACCGGTGGTTGATTCACACCATCATGTGACAACTTCGCGATAAAAACATCATAGTCACCTTGCGTGGTCAGCGTCGTTTCCCCAAACAGAGCGGAACCATCGAAATATCCTGTCGCGTAGACATATCCGCTGCTATCAACGGTAAGCGCGTACCCTTCATCCCAATCAGCTCCACCAGCACTGATCGCCCAGAGCCAGTTACCATCGGCGTCGAGTTTTGCGACAAAAACATCACGACCGCCTTGAGTCGTAAGTGTGCTTTCACCAAAGGTGACCGAACCCTCAAACACCCCAGTGATATAGGGATCTCCTTTGGCATCAACCGCGGTACCCCATGCCCCTTCCGTTGAGCTGCTTCCACCACTGACCACCCATTGCCAGTCTCCGTTGCCATCGAGTTTTACGACATACACATCCCAGCTACCCTGACTCGTAAGCGTGGTCGTCCCAAACGTTATTGACACCAAGAACACTCCTGTGACATAGGCATTCCCACTGCCGTCA
>DATMXJ010000141.1:0-2605 GCA_035561675.1 Thermoplasmatota archaeon | reverse complement strand
AATCGTTTTCGCAACGAGTCAAGTTTTCCAGCATCATACGAGGTAACTGTTCTGTGTTTTGGTAACGAGGCGCTATCTATTATCTCATGCAACTTATCAATATCTTTAAATCGTGTTTTTCTCTCTCGCACCATCAGGCTTGAAAAGTGTTGTCCCGTATTAATAAATTTTCCTAAAATGAACTTGAGTTATGTAATAAAGAGATATATCCACTGTGTTTCATTTGATTGCATAGGGTACAGGGTCTTTTACGTTTGCCTCTTGGAACCCTTTGAGACGCAATAGACAGGAATCACAGCGACCGCACGCTGATGCCTCTCCTCGGTAACATGACCAAGTTTTCGAAAAAGGGACATTCAGCTTCAGCCCTTTCTTTACTATCTCAGCTTTTGTCAGATGCAGAAGTGGTGCTTTGATACGAACAGTTTTTCCTTCAACCCCCTGTCGTGTCGCAAGATGCGCCAGCTGTTGGAACGTTTTTACGTACTTTGGCCTGCAATCAGGATACGCTGAGTAATCGACGGCATTTACTCCGATGAAGATCGCATCAGCGTCTATGGTTTCAGCATATGCAAGAGCATAAGAAAGGAAAATCGTGTTTCGTGCAGGAACATAGGTCGATGGAATGTGTTTCCCGATATCCTTTACCCGATGATCTGTGATTTTTTCAGTAGACTGTGAAAGAAGCGAAGACCCACCAAATTTTTGAAGGTCAATCGATAGAATGATGTGGTTTTTTACGCCCACCGCTTTGCTTATTTTTTTTGCACATGCTAATTCTTTTGCATGTCGTTGTCCGTAACGAAACGATAATGCATAAATGTCGTATCCCTGTTTTTTTGCGATAAACGCAGTCACCGCGGAATCAAGACCACCAGATATCAAACACACTGCTTTTTTGGTCATACCTTATCGGTTCCACAGAGGCGACATCGTACGGAGTCTCTCAACAATCTGAGGAAGAACCTTTGAAACGTACGTTATTTCCTCTTTTGTGTTCTCCCGACCAAGTGAGAGTCGCAGTGATCCATGAGCTTGCACCGGGTCTAGGCCAATCGCAAGCAGCACATGAGATGCCTGGAGTTTCTTAGACGAGCATGCAGAACCGGTCGATGTCGCAATCCCCTGTTCATCCAAGCCAAGAAGAAGAGATTCTCCTTCGATTCCTGTGAAGCGGAAATGTGCGTTGTTCACTAATCGTTTCTCAGGATGACCATTGAGGTAACTTTCCTCGATCTGCAAAATATTTTTTATCAGATTATCCCGTAATGTTTTCATTCTGCTATTGTCGGTTGTCATTCTCTTTTTTGCTAGCTCACAGGCTTTTCCAAGACCGACGATACCAGGGGTGTTGAGGGTGCTGCTCCGCATGCCTTTTTCGTGTCCTCCTCCATGGATGATTGGTTGAATCTTGATCCCATTGCGAATATAGAGTGCTCCTATTCCTTTTGGCCCATAGATTTTATGGGAGGATAATGCAAGCATATCGATATGTTGTTTTTTGACGTCAATCGGAACCTTCGTCACTGCTTGGACCGCATCGGTATGGAAGGTAATCTCGTGTTCCTTGGCTATCTTACCGATCTCCTCGATTGGTTCAATGGTGCCAATCTCATTATTCGCAAACATGAATGAAAAAAGGAAGGTGTTTTTAGAAATGGACGCTCGAAGTGTCTCCAGATCAATCAGACCCTGGTTATCCACTGGGAGATATTTGACCTGGAATCCTTGTGTTTCGAGATGCCGGCAGACCTCAAGAACACCAGGATGTTCAATCGTCGATGTGATGATATGTGGTCCATTCATTGTTCGTTTCTCTTTGTTCAAATAGGCAATCCCCTTTATCGCAAGGTTGTCTGATTCGGTTCCACCTGCGGTAAAGATGATTTCATCATCACGAGCACCAAGGATGTCACTGACATGGACCCTTGCAGAGTCAATTGCTTCGCGGGCTTCACGTCCGAACGCATGAATCGACGATGGGTTCCCAAAATATTGTGAGAAATACGGGAGCATTGTGTGAATTACTTCTTCATCGACTTTCGTCGTAGATGCATGATCCAGGAAAATACGTTTCATTCTCGTTCACCTTACTTCATATCGATCATGCGTTGTAATGGGACACGTGCCTTCCGCATGATCGTTTCTGACAAATGGATCTTTGGTTCCAAAGTCTCCATACTCTTTAATACTTTTTCCAAGGTGGTTTTTTTCATATTGGGGCACACGGCTGAAGGGATCGGATAGAATTTCTTCCCCGAGTTTTCCTTTTCCAGTCGGTAACACAACCCTTTTTCGGTCCCTATGATGAATTCCTTTTTTGGTGACGTCTTCACATGTTCCACCATCCCATTTGTAGAAAAAGCGTAATCCGCCAGCTCGATGATTTCCGGTTGGCATTCAGGGTGAGCGAGAAATTCTGCGTCAGGGTGTTTCTGTTTCATTAGTAAAACGTCATCTTTTTTAATATCGTGATGGATGCGACAGACCCCTGGCCAGAGGATCATTTCTTTTTCCGGGACCTGTTTCTGGATATACAACCCAAGGTTGCGGTCAGGTACAAAAATGATTTTTTTTGCAGCTCTGCTTTTTACAATCTTCACAC
>DATMXJ010000140.1:0-14378 GCA_035561675.1 Thermoplasmatota archaeon | reverse complement strand
ATCTTTTGTTGTCCACCAGCAGCAAGAGTATTGATATCTCCTGTGGTATCTTTTCCGATCCAGGCACCACCGACGACCTTGATGCTCCAGCTGATATTGGTTGCAGCGGTATCGCCAATGTTCTTTATCACTGCGGTTATCTTAAACAGTCCCCCGCTGATGTCTTGGATCTCAAGAATCGACCCTAGGGTAATCGAGATGCTATGAGTTGCAGACCAGTCGCTTTCTGCACCATTGGTGTCTTTTGCTTTTGCTTTGATCGAGAAGTTACCTGCGTCAGCCCATGCATGGGATGTGGTTCCAGGAACACTTGAGTTGTAGGGTCCTACCCAGTTGCTGTTTGTTCCATCGCCCCAGTCAAACAAATAGAACACTTGGTCTCCTTCAGGGTCTGTCGTTACAGTTGAGAACGTGTAGTTCACTCCTTTTTGTCCTATAGATGGACCGGTAGGTACAGCTGGTATTTCTGGGGCAGCATTGGCGTCTTTAAAACAGTAGACTTTGTGGTCACCTGAGCCGATGTACACTTTTTCGTCTGCGACCGCGGGGGAGGACCACACGATATACCCAGTGGTATAACTCCATATCTTTTCCCCGGTATCCGCATTGAGGCAGTACATCTTATGATCAAAGGAGCCAAGGTATACCTTCCCATCAGCAACAGCAGGTGAAGCATAGAAGAAGTCTCCCGATAGATACTCCCATATTTTTTCACCAGTCGAAGCATCCAGGCAATATGCTTTGTTGTCAAAGGAACCAACGTAGACCTTCCCGTTTGTTACCGCTGGGCACGATTCAATCGAGGCTCCTGTCGTATAATCCCAGAGATGCGACCCGCTCAGAGCATCCAAGCAGTACAGCTTATTGTCGCTGGACCCGATATAGACTTTATTATCGACGACCGCAGGGGAAGAATAGATATCATTGCCGGTCGTGTACTCCCAAATCCACGCCCCTGTCGTTGCATCCAAGCAGTACACTTTATCATCCCAGGAACCAATGAACACCTTTCCGTCAGACACCGCAGGGGAAGAAATAATGTCATCACCGGTGGTATAATTCCAGACGTTCGCACCAGTCTCCGCGTTCAGGCAGTACACGTTGTGATCCCGTGAGCCTACGTAGACGTTCCCATCAACAATCGTTGGTGAGGACACGACATCTGCACCCGTGAGGTACTCCCAGAGTTTTACTCCCGTGTTTGCATCAAAACAATACACCTTGCCATCGTTTGAGCCGATGTACACCTTGCCGTTCATTATCGCTGGGGTAGAGGTTATCTCAAGCCCTGTCAGATACTCCCAGAGTTTCACTCCGGTGGTAGCATCCAGACAATAGAACTTCTTGTCCCATGAACCGATGTACACCTTGCCATCAGCGACCGCAGGAGACCCGCTCATTTCTAACCCGACCGAGTACGTCCACTGCACATTGTTGGTCTGCGGTGCGGAAGAACTGGAATATCCGCTGTGGCTCGCATCATGGCGGAACATCATCCACCAATCGGTAGTCGATGCAGAGCGATATCCAGAGTCACTCATGGTAGGAGTATTTCTTCCGATCTCTGCACCGATACTTGGAAGATACACAGCTCCGATAACGAATATCATCAGCCCAAAAACAAATATTTTGTTCTCTATTCGATTTTTCATCATGATTTCCTCCTTACGCTTACTATAGATATACCCCATGTTTAAATGTTTCTGTGGAGATAAAATCAGGGACAAGGATATTAAAAGTGGTTTGAATAGAGGGGATTTGAAGTAAAACATGGAATAATGGTGAAATCAGAATAAGTATCATAGGTACGGAAGGATTTATCGCATGGTTTTATGCTGTCGTCTGGAAATCACTTCAAGATTTCAGTAGAAAAACCTACGGAAAATACATCATACACAGTATCGGATTCCTGTGCATGATCCTTGGTCTTATTCCTATAATACGACTCATGAATCCTGTGTTTGTGTTTGTTGGGATGACTCTTCTACTTGGTGGGATTTTCATATTCTCCATTCCATTCTTTGTTAGAACCAAAGAGTAATGCTCTCATCAAGGAGTCATGATAGATATCGGAAAAAAAAGATAGGTTTCCTTTGAAGGATTGTACGATGATCTCGAAGATGTTGCCAGGCTTCAGAGTCTGATGAAGAACAAAAGGATCGTCCCATTTTGTGATCGTGCCGTTTGACTTTCTGGAACCTCCGCGGTGACCGTGAGGAGACAGTACATCTTATGATCAAAGGAGTCAACGTATACCATTCCATCAGCAATAGCAGGAGAATCATAAAAGAAGTCTCCCGATTGATAATCCCATATTTTTTCACCGGAAGTATCAATAAATGGATTTTAAAGTAGCCATACCATTTTATGTTACAAATGTTACACGCCCTAACCAGTTTTACCGAATAGTTGGCATTATTACGCAACATTTATATATCTTATCAGCATTATATATTTCGTAAATAATCTTTGATTTATATTTATATCTGTGGAAAAATTTGAGTAAAAAGGTAGGGACGAAGAGATTTAAGCAAGTAGAACGAAATCCCTACGAATATATAAAAAATAAAATAGGAGAAGTGAGTGAAACATGAAAAAAATAAAGATATACAAGGCTGTAATAGCAATCGCTATTACCATGGCTTTTGTGATGCCAGTGTCCGCATTTGCTAACGGAGAAACAAATAAAATAACATCCAATGGTAATAATAACATTGCCATAAACAGTAATAATAGAATAGGAACTATCAGTAGCGATACCCCTAGAGAAGATACAATCGTTGCAGAAAAAACAGATAGTACTACAAACCTGAGAACAAGAGGGACCATCTATGTTGACAATGACCAATCACCAGGATGGTATGATCAGACACACGTAAAAACGATTCATGAGGGAGTAACCAACGCAACAGCAGGTGACACAGTCTATGTCTATAATGGAATCTACTATGATCACGTAATAGTAAACAAAAAGCTTAGCTTGATTGGTGAAAGTAGAGATGGCGTACTCGTGGATGGCAGTGGAACCGGAAATGTCTTCTATATAACCACACCTACAACACAGGTAAACATTAGTAACTTCTCGATAACAAATGGCCAATACGGTATCTACAACTTCAAATCTTCCTTCAACAACATCTCGAACTGTAATGTATACAGATGCACGAGCCATGGCATTTACATCTATACGACTTCAAACAGAAACAGCGTCATGAACTGCAATCTATACAACAATACCGGTAACGGCATCAGTATTACCACGAGTTCAAACAACAATAAAATCATGAACTGCAATGTATACAACAATAACCTTGGAATCCTTTTCTCCAGAAGCCCCATGACAGCCATCCCCGTTGCAAATAATAGCATCACGAACTGCAATGTCTATCAAAATAGGGCTACGGGAATCTCCCTTGCAAGTACCATTAACGCCACGTTAAGTGGTAATACTATCTACAACAATTTGTACAACTTCGGTGTGAGTGCCACCGGCACAACGTACATCGGCTTAGGCATGTTCGACCACCACATAGACCCGTCAAACACCATTGACGGAAAACCCATCTATTATCTCAATAAGGTAAAAAATACGACAATCGATCAAACATACAACGCTGGGTTTATCGGCCTCGTCTCCTGTTATAACGTCACAGTAAAAAACATAAATCTGAGGGCGGCAGGAGTGATAGTGGCAAATACCACGCATTCGACACTCTCAAATATCACAAGTTCGTACAGCGGCGGAAACGGTATTTTCTTCTACAGCGCCTCAAACAACACCATCACCCAGTGTACCTTGTACAACAATAGCAACGGCATATTTTTCATACAAGCATCAAATAACAACCTTATTTCCAACTGCAGAGTATACAATACCACCACCTATGGCATCGGGTTCAACTGGTTGGGCAGTGGACCAGGATGTTCGTACAATATCATCACCAACTGTGTGTTATACAAGAATATGTACGGCCTTCGACTTGCAGGTACTATACACAACAACTCCGTGACAAATTGCCATGCATATAATAACTCAATAGGTTTTGTCCCAGGACCTTACTCCATCATCGCAAACTGCGAAGCAGATCACAATGGCATCGGCATTACGGGCAGCTCCTACGGCACCATCATAAACTGCACGTCCCACGACAACACACAAGAGGGCATCGACGACACAGCATTATATTCCGGCCAAAATGTCTCAATAATAAACTGCACCGTATACAACAACCCTATTGGCATTGGCAAATATAGTGCTCCAACAGGCATCATCACTCACTGCACCATATATAATGCTACCTATGGTATCTATATGCAGAATTCAGCCGACAATAACAACATCAACAACTGTATAATCCACAATACGAGCTATGGCATCTACATCAGGAACTGCGTCTATAACCACATAAATTACAATAATTTACTCGGCAATGGGTATGGTGTCTGGATCCAAGAGAGTTCGAGTTTCAACATTATTGATCACAATAATTTTGTGAACACTGTTGCGAATGGATATGATAGTACTACTGACATATGGGATAATGGAAGTGGTGGTAACTACTGGAGTGATTACACTGGCATCGATGCAGACCTTAATGGTATTGGTGACACCCCGTACAATATATCCGGGGGAAGTAATCAGGACCGTTACCCATTGATGCTTCCATTGGATTTAACACCACCGATGATAACCAATGTCCAAGCAACTCCTGTTGCACAAAGACCGAATGAGTACGTGAACATCACCTGCACAGTCACCGATAACTGGAACATGCTGGACACCGTGAAATTAAACGTGAGCGGACCAGGTGGGTTTACCTTGGAAATACCCATGAATAATGGCGGTACTTACTTCTATAATCAAACGTACGCATCATTGGGTGTTTACAATTATTTCATTCAGGCAGATGACGTTCAAGGGAATGTCGGTACTTCCGATATTTATTCGTTCGTCATTACAGATTTGGACAAACCGACATCTGCGGTAAATCCGCTCCCAGTATGGAAAACGGCAACACCGTTTGCGATCACTGCAACCGCATATGATAACACCGCTGTCTCAAATGTCACTCTCTGGTATCGGTATTCCAGCGATGGAACAAGCTGGACCACCTGGACATCCTACGGTACTGATATCGCTGCGCCATGGAGCTGGTCGTTCACCGGCATCGATGGCCACTATCAGTTCTATTCAGTTGCTGTTGATAACTACGGGAACATTGAGGATGCGCCAAGCACTGCTGATACATCAACCGGTATTGATACCACAAAACCGGTGACAACCGCGACACTTACCCCCCTGACGCCTGATGGGCAGCAAGAGTGGTATGTTAGTACTGTCCTAGTAACCTTAACCGCAACTGACGCATTGTCAGGAGTACAGACGACATGGTACAGGATCGATGCGGGCGGATGGACGCTTTATTCTGTTCCGTTTTCCACCAGTGATGGCATTCATGTCGTAGAATATTATTCGTATGACCTTGCGGGAAACATAGAAATTACCAACTCTGTGAGCTTTAAGGTCGACACCGTAGCACCTTCCACAACATTAGCCTTACAAGGCTTAATCGGTCAACAAGGTTGGTATGTGACCAACGTGACTGTAACACTCACCGCGTATGATGCAACATCAGGGGTTAACTACACCAAATACAAGCTTAATGATGGCAGTTGGACCGTCTATAGCGGACCCTTTACCCTTACAACCAATGGGAACTACACCCTATCTTACTACTCGGTCGATTTTGCAGGAAAAACCGAAACAACACAACAGACATCAGTCCAGATACAGCACGACGTGTTACCACCAGTGACGACTCCTGAGTTTAATGGTGTCATGGGGAACAACAACTGGTTTACCAGCCCGGTCACCGTGACGTTTAACGCAGTGGATGATTCCGCCGGGGTCGCCTCGACAAAATATCAACTCGATGCCGGGGCTTGGATTACGTACACCGGAGCGTTTACGGTAACCGACGATGCTGAACATACCATCTTGTACTATTCCATTGATAATGTGGGAAACACGGAAACCGCGAAAGGAGCAATTCTCAAGATCGATCAGACAGTCCCAACCATCAACATCACGGTGGAAAAAACAGGATTGATACGTTGGTTATCCACAGCAAATGTCAACGACGATACGAGCGGAATCGCCAGAGTAGATTTCTATCTAGATGGCGTGATCCTCGGGAATGTGACAGAAGCACCATATGAATGGGAATATACCTCGCAGGGTTTAGCACAGGCAATCGTGTATGATAACGCAGGGAATAATGCGATAAGCGATGCGATACCGGTCAGTGTAGATCTCAATCTGAACAGCAAGACAACAACAAATGACCAGGTAGTAGTAGGTAGCCAAAGTCAGAGCATCGGATCAACGTCCACATCATTCCAATCGCTCTTTCGGCTATCTCGCCTGTAATGGAAGGCCGCAAGAGAACTAGTAAACAAAACCCTAAGCCCAAGGTGGGGATGTGATACCCCACCCCCATTTTATCAAAATGGGGAGAAAAGTATGGTCCCTATCCATGGTAGAAATACGATGATATCACTATTCATCACACGATAAACGAGTAGGGCGGGAATCCCTCCAAATAAATAGTAAGACTAATAAAAAAAAGGTAGGTAGGATAAAATGAAAGAGAGACATCATAATAAAATTTTGAACGCAGCAGGTGCGTTGCTGATTGTGATTATAATGGTTTTATCTGCAACCACAGCAATTGCAGTGAACACAAATAGCTTTGGAAATATGAACAATGTGGGTCCTGTAAAACCAGAAAAATTAGAATACAAAGCGGGATCATTGTTCCTTCAACCGCCTAATCTGCCGGATGATACTTTTTGGGCGTTTATGACCTCTTCGGTCCAAGGTGGGTACATTGGGTACGAAAAGTACTGGGATGTGAATCAACCTATTGGTAGTATCCATTGGTGGGGTACAACATTATATATTGCTGGCGGTGTCTGGAACGTTGGTAGCCCAGTTGGCATGAGATTTAATATTACCTTCTGTAACGAGGATTGGGCGGGTCGACCAGGTTCACCAGTTGTGAACTATTCGGATGTCACCACCACATATGTAGATACAGGGATCACGTATGATGGAGTTCCCTGTTATTACTGGAGTGCGTCCCTCAATCCACCTGTTGTTAATCTGAGTAGTGCATGGATCTCAATTCAAAGCATCTACAGTCCGACTTCACCGCCAAGCTGGTTTTTGTGGCTATCTTCATCCGTTGGTGATGGCATATCATTTCAAGGCATTAATCCTAACCAATGGGATTTATCACTGAATCTGACCCTCCCGGATACCAATCCACCCGTGACGACTTGTCATTTAGCTGGAACGATGAACGGTAGTATTTATGTGAGTAATGTGACCGTGGGCCTTACCGCGACCGATGCTGATTCTGGTGTGGATTATACATTGTTCAAGCTGAACGACGGTGACTGGACCACGTACACCGCGCCATTTATCATCTCTGAAGATGGTACCTATAACTTATCTTTTAAATCAGTTGATTTCGCAGGTAACTGGGAGACAGAAAAAAACATTTCGTTTACCGTCCAACATCCACCAGCATTTGAAATAACAATATCTAGCGGCAAAGGTCTAAATGTGTCAATTAATAATTCTGGTTGGAAAACCATGCAGTTTATTCCATGGAGCATTAACATCACTGGTGGTATCATATTTATTGGAAAATCAAAAACTGGGCAGATCCTTCAACTCAAACCCGGTGAAAATTGGATCATTAAATTCCCGGTCTTCGGGTTCGGAAGAACAACGATTACGGTGGCCGTAGGTGACGTTGAACAGACAGCAAAAAGATTTGTTTTCCTGTCATACGTCCTTCTCACCATCTAAAAGTAATGTAAAATAAAGAGGATGATATGGAGGTTAAAAGATGAAAAAAATTGTGAGTATATTGATAGGTGCGTTGATGTGCGTTACCGTTATCTATTCCGTGGCAGGCACACCAACTCTGAACGCAGATGCTGACCATGTCAGATCTAACCTAAGTCAACCTGCTTGGTCGGAGAATGTCAGTTGGGATAATGGATTACCGGATGGCCGAAATGGTGTCTCAATTGGGGGCTGGCCAGGATATACCAGAGAGGTCATTGATGATATCCATCTCTCAGATCCTCAGTTTATCACGGGCGGGTCATTCAGGATAGTTACCTATTCTGGTTCGGGTCCCGGTCAGATAACAGGAGTCACCATAAACATTTATCCTGATTCTGGTGGCGCACCAGGTACAACTGTATACGCGACGGAAACAGCATCCTTTACTGCGGCGCTCACGGGTTCTATGTATTTTTCCAGACCGGAAATTCTGTACACGTGTTCGTTTGACGCTATCGTGTTACCACCAGGAACATGGTGGGTCGGGTTCTATCCGACAAGTGTGGAAAATCTCTACTGGCTTACATCGACAAAGGTTGGGACAAGTGAAATTTATTTCGCGTATCCTGACGAGGGTTATAACAAATGGACCGCGGGTCACCTCAATTTTAATGAATATTATGATGTATCATTTACTCTCAGCGGTGAACATGCAGTGGATACCACACCGCCGGTGACCATGTGTGTTCTCATCGGGGATATGAACGGTAGTATCTATGCGAACGATGTGACTGTTGTATTAAGCGCAACCGATTTCTTCACAGGCATCAACTACACGAAATATAGACTGGATGATGGGGGATGGAATACGTATACGACATCTTTTATTGTCACAGCAAATGGAGAGCATACCTTGTATTTTTACTCTGTTGATTTAGTGGGAAATTTCGAAGAGGCAAAAAATACGACATTTACTATAGAGCACGATGTGTCTGTTGAAATCACGCTGAAGGGTGGTCTTGGTGCCAATGCGGTGATTAAGAATGTTGGTACGAAAAATCTTACGGGGCTTCCCTGGGATATTACGCTGAGCGGCGGTATCATTTTCTTAGGAAAACAGATATCTGGCAGCGTGGACATTGCTCCAGGAGCAGAGATTACAGTGAAAGATTTTGTGTTTGGATTCGGGAAAACAATAATCACTGCGACCGCGGGAAACGTTGAAAAAACTACGACAGGAAAAGTCATCCTGTTCTTCATCAGCGGAGTTGCATAAACTCCTTTCTCTTCATAACATAAATAAGGGAGAAATATGAGAAACAATAAAAGTAAAAAGAAGCTGGTAATCCAACAACTCACAAGTATCATCCTGTTCCTCTTTTTTATAACTGTCTCGTTCACCACGACCATCAACGCATCACAAAAACAAACCGGAGGAGAACTATCGATAAATGTGGAATACCTAACCTATTCAATGGCATTCAGTAACCCGAGTTTCACAGAAACACGCCTCAATGATTACACCTTTGCGAGTGTTGAAATGCAAGGATGTCTCTCGCTAGGGAGAAACCCCGGAGACCCTGCAGTACCCGTAAAATTTATTCAACTCTTAATCCCCGCAATGAAAACAGTGGCAGGAATCACTGTTGAAGGAGACGCTGTAGATGGTACTCCATTCCGTATCGACCTTAGGGAAACACCGATCGTTCCCTCGCAGCCTCCAATTCCCATTGGCAGTCCACCCTCAGGGATTATAAAAAATGATCAGATCTACCAATCCTCAAACCCGTACCCAACAACCATCTACGATAATCAGTATCAAGTTGGGTATTGTCGCGGATTTACGATTCTTTCATTCGCAGTGACCCCAATCCAATATACCCCCTCTGAAGGAACGTTCCGCTACTACCCGATTCTTACCTTCACTATTAACCTGAACGATGAGGAACAACCAAATGAATTCTACAAGGGTACAACAGAGGATGAGGCATGGGTGAAAACCCTGGTCTCCAACCCGGAGATTACCGAGACATACAAAGGGCTGCCTCCTTCACCATTAGAGTACCCTGGTGGCCTCTGCGACCCGAGTCATCAGTACGATTACGTGATTGTCACCACAACACAAAATGGTCTTGATTTTTGGCAAACCGGTGGTTCAACTCCCTATAACTGGGATAGTTTAATGAATCATCATTTGGCCGATGGTCTGAGTTCTACCCTTGTGACTGTTCAAGATATCAACGCATGTCCCGGTTACCAAAACTCGGACCCATTGTTCAATGATTCACAAGCGCATATCCGTGAATTTTGTAAGGACGCGTATGAGGATTGGGGAACGCGATACATTCTTTTCGCTGGTGACAGCGATAAAGTTCCTGTTCGTTTACTAAATTATGCGTACGACTATGAAGAGACCAATAACGGTGTTGAATCTGACCTTTACTACAGCAATCTCGATAATAATTTCAATGCCAATCATAATACAAGATGGGGTGAGGAAGATGACAGCGGCTTTGATCTATACTCAGAATTGTATGTTGGTCGCCTCCCTTGTGATGCACCACAGGATGTCTCAAACTGGCTGACAAAAAGCTTCTACTACGCAGACAGCACCGATTTGAAATACCTCAATAATACAGGGTTTTATGCCGGGGATACCACCTGGAATTGTCAAGGAGATGATTTCATTGATTACAGCGCGATCAAAGGAACCAATGACTGGCTTGGGCCGAATCCTCATAGCGATGGTCCGTTCCCCAGCTGGGCTGGGTTCCAATACGGGTTTGAAACCTGGAATGCGGTGAACCCTGGCGTCTGGTACAATCTTTCCGTGAAATGGACAGCGGAACCACCCAACCCTGGCTGGCAGGGGGGAAGCACGTCTGCAGCGACAGCAGGGTTACGAACCGCGATTAATAATGACGAAGTTACCCTACTGAGTGCGATAGCGCACGCAAATGAACATATGTCCTGTGATGTCTACGACTATCAATGGGCAAGTCAATACCACAATACAAAACCCTTTTTCATTACGGATTATGGATGTCATTGTGGTGATTTCGATGTTGATGATGATAGCATGGTTGATGTCATGCTGTATGACTCTGCTACCGATCTCGCCTTCGGCTGTGTTTACAACACGGGGTTTGGGTGGGGGAATTCAGTTGGTACGAACGCAAGTAGTGCGTTTCAACAAAAAGAATTCTGGGATTATTTCTTTGATCTGACGAATAACTCTGGAGATTTCAGTAATTGGCAGCTTGGGAAAGGTCATGCTTGGTCAAAGGACCGGATGGCTCCGACTCTCAACTGGGATTATTCCTATGGAACCTGGCGAGGGGTTATAGAATGCTGTCTGCTGTTCGGCGATCCTGCGCAAAAAATTAGACCCCCACGCACAAATACCGCCCCTTACAAACCAAGCCCACCTAATGGCCCGACAGAAGGAGAAGCGGGGATAGAATATCGTTTTACTGCTACCACCACCGATCCTGAAAACGACTCCCTTTTATATCAATTTGACTGGGGCGATGAAACCATGAGCGACTGGGGAACACTCTATGACTCAGGAGCGATAGCAAATGCAACCCATCTCTGGATACTCGGGGGAACCTATCAAATCTGCGTACGGGTAAAAGATGTGGTCGGTGCGATGACCGAATGGTCAGATCCTATGTCCATTTACATTGGTCAACCCGTTATCCAAATAGCGAAGATTAAAGGTGGAATCGGTGTACGGTTTAATCTCGTGAATAACGGTGATGGGAACGCCACCAATATCAACTGGAATGCGACGATTGTCGGAGAAACAAGCGGTATCACCATGCAACAGCAGGGAAGCATCCCATCCCTCGGGGTCGGCCAAACCACATCAATCAAACCCTTTGGATTGTTCATTGGATTTGGGAAACTTTCGATTACCGTAGAAGCAGTGCCGTTCTATGGCAACGCGACAAAACAAAAAGTCGATGCATTCCTCCTTGGCATCTTCGTCCTTATATTGAAATAAGAGATGAGAACATCCTAATGAAATACGGGAACACCTGATATCGAAAACGGAGAAGGTAGAAGATACCGGCAGTATTCCATCAGTAATCAATTTGCAGATGTTGGTGTGTTGTTGAATGGCGATTTGAATCTTATCGAATGTATGAATATTCCACCTGGGTTCTAATCAGATAATCATAATGAATGATGTTTAGAAGTCATACGATTTCTCTGAACTCTTTGTTCGTCTATGTTCTCTTTGTTTTCTTTAATAAAAGACAGACCAGTGCACATGCTGCAAGAAACACTATCATTTCGAACCCTGGAGTTTGGGTTTTCTGCCCTGGGACATTGTCTGTGTCGCCTGTATCGGATGGTATCGATGGTAGTGGGGGGATCGGTCCGGTGATGTCGAAATCATGTTGTACATAGTATCCTTGTGCAAGTGATGAGTCATAATGACGTTGGAAGACATCTGAGGTAAAACTCAATGGTACACTCCTCTGGACGCCTTCAGGGATCACAGTGACTAATGATGCGTATCCTTCTGGTGGAACCGGGATATTGATCATCCCATTTTCGTTCCACACTCGGACAACGTAATCAAGGTAAAAGGCATTGGGAAATGAGACTTTAACAAGGTAAAATGGTACGGTGTTGTCCACCTTGATGAAATACCCTGGGATTTCTTGCATGCTTTGTCTCCAGAGCCTGTTGTAATTGGTTGCTTGACCGATGACTTCCTCTGTGGTGTAATGAAACCCGTCAACGGGGCAGTCCACGTAATATTCTCCGGCATCGTATTTTCGATTATGATTCTCATCACGATAGATATCATGAAGGTCATATTCACCATTACCCGGGTCGGTATCTACATAGAACGCATGTCTGATGAACACTTCATCGATTACCTTTTTTTGTGCGGGATATTTGGAAATAAAATCGTTATAGACCGAGGTAAAATCATTATGGAAATTTTTAATGACAGCCCAGACAGCTTCAAGTCCGAGGGTAGCGTTGTCGTCATCATATTTATAGTCCTCAAAGTCTTGGAGGGTCGCCTGAACAAATGGTCTGGGTGTGGCGTTCCCTCCATATTCGATAGTATCTTGTTCAAAGTCGGCTTTATATTTCTCATAATCTTTTTGAAGTTGTGGTAACATTTGTTGATAGAGCTGGTACATTTCCGCAGGGGTTTTATCACAATAATCAGAATTATCATCATAGAGGTCCCAGAGTACCCCAGCAACCGCGGTTTCCTCAGATCTGCCGTTATCAGCCCACGCTGGACAATCGATTTCTTTGCCATTCCATTGTGTGTTGAACATATAGTCCATAGCAGCAAACGCACTTTTGTCTTTTTCATTTGGTGGAATCATCGCAATCGATGTCCCGGCTTGTTCATAGTACTCCATGATTACCGCGGACATGAATTCTGCGAATCCTTCGACGTACGAGTCGGAGGTGCTGGGGTTGAGATACCCATCATGGTTCCACTCTCCGATTGAGAGACTCGGCTCTGGCGCAGGCCATCGTTGATATAACGTATGCATGATGTAATGGGAGAACTCATGGTACTCCCGGTTCATGGGTCGGTACACGCTCTCATGGATTGATTTCTCCGCATCGATGGTGATGTAGCTTTTACCAGGGATATTGTACCAGTAACGCGTCCCGGTTTGTTCTGATGCAAATGCGTAGACGTCGACCGGGAGCTGGAAGTCCACATTCACACGCAATAAATCCTTGTATAATTCAAGTGCTTCTGTGAAATGCGCGTACATGCTGGCGAATGTTTTCGCCCAGTCTCCGCCGTAGTACCTTGGCAGTTCGGATTCAAGGGCGATATCCTGGGTAAGGTCGGTAGCGGAGTCCATGGTGAAGGTGCGCTGTAAGCTCACGACGGTTGCGTTGTTCTCGTGGTAGTGAAGGGAAAAATACGTTGTGGTGTCGATGACGTAGGAAAAGGTGACGGTAAGGGTGTACTCCGTTCCTTGAGTAAGGGGGTTGGTGATGTTGTAATATCCGCCCGCGTCTGTGGTCGTCTCGGTGGTGGACCCGCCATTTGAAAGGGAGACTTTGATGTGTTTCATTGGTCTTGTAAACCCGGTGATGTGCCCGCTGAGTTCATCCATGCTGCTTTTTATTGAGAGGAGCTCCCGTGCTTTTTCCTCGACCATATCAAGCATAGTCTTCAGTTGCTCATCAGAGTACGTATTGCTATCAAGGGTCCCGCCCATCCCGACAAGGGTGGTCCCGTCCAGAAAGCTGATAATGCCGTGTTTTTGGGTGCCTAACCCGGGTTGGTCCGCGTAGAGTAGCGCGTAGCGGCTTGTCTGATTGTCCCATGAGATGATCCGGTAGTAGACTGTGTTCTCCACGATGTTACTCTGATACATGATGCTTTCGTTTCTAAAGTTTGATGTCTGATCGTTGGTGTAGAAGTAGAAGGTGAGGTGCAGGTAGTTGCTATCTCGGTTCCCGTAGATGAACTCGATTTCGTAGGGTTCGTACTGGGTGAGGATGAAGG
>DATMXJ010000139.1:0-16647 GCA_035561675.1 Thermoplasmatota archaeon | reverse complement strand
TGTAGTTCCTGCGGAGAAACTCCTCAGAGACATCTGACAGCAGCATCGTCGCCTGTTTCCCCTTTATTGTGACCTCAGCGAACGGGATGCTGATGTCCTTGAGTGGTTCACGGGGGAGGTCAAAAGATATCGTATACTTTTCTATGGTGATACCACGCACGCCGACATGATGGGTTTTCCCCAGCTCTTTGGTGAGTGCGTTTTTGATTTGCAGCAGCGCATTGTGTGGTCGAAGGGTCCCTTCCGATGAAATGGACAAAGACAGTGTTGTTTTTTCAATGTTATATTTCTCGATGACTGCTAGCTTCTCTGGACCTTTTTTGAGGATCGTTTCGTTCGTCTCTGCGATGAATTTGTCAAACTCTTTTGTCAGTTTTGTCACATCGCTGCTCAGTGTGAATCTCGCTTGTAACTCGAATCGCATCATCGGCAGGTTATCCTCCCATGCATACTTAATTCTTACTTACAAAAACAGAGAGATTCAGGAAATTATCTCCTTTGTATCATCGACAATTTCTGACGGTCTCTTTTCAATTCATTATGGGAATATCATAGGGTTCTTTGGCAGGATTCCAATCGTTCGATTTTCGTTAATTGTCATAATCCGAGGTTTTTATGGTGATACCGTGTAAAAAATAATTTGTTTTGCTTTAATTGTGTTTTCGGCATCCGCTACATTGAAGGAGATAAAAACAGGGCCCAGTCCAAAAATCAAACCTGAACGGACTTTTATAGATTCTCCAGGTTTAATTTGATTTACTATACCATTTTTCTCATAGTTAATTTTCCATAGAAGACCACCTATTGCTGAACAATGCCATTGAATATCGTTCAGATTTTCTGTTAGATCAAGATTCGTAATGATAGTGGTTAATCCTAAACCACCCTGAATCTCAATTTTTACTTGAGGATTCCAACTATCTTCGGAAAATACATAGGTGAATCCTGGATTGAACCCAGACACCATTTCATACGGGGCTCCAATGAAAGCGGTTCCATTGAACAGTGAAACGGAGAAACCAAACCAGTTCTTTTCATAACCATCAGAGGCAAGCAACTCAACTTCTTCCTTCCATTGTTCACCGTCGAATGCAAAGATGTATGCTGAACCAGAATCGTAACCCATGTGATCATGAAAATATGCTCCAATGAGGGCAAGATTTCCATTTAAAGATATGGAACATCCGAATCGGTCACCACCCACACCATCTGAGGAAAGGAGTTTTTGTTGTTGAGTCCATAATGTACCGTTCCGAGTAAATACATACACAAAACCCGGATCATCGTACCAATAAGTTGGAGCTCCGATGAAAGCAGTATCACCTTTAATATCGACAGACCAGCCAAACCAATCCATAGGTTTACCATCGGAAGGAAGTAATTTTGTTTGTTGGGTCCAAATCGTTCCATTTCGAACAAAGACATAAGCAGAACCAGAACCTACCCCATTATCTTCGTCCTGTAGTGAACTCACCAGTGCTGTGTCCCCATCGATTGAAACATCGGTGCCGAAAAAATCATTTGGCTCTGGATCAGAAGCAGTGAGTATCGCTTCTTGATTCCACGTTGAGTTCACACAGCGAAACACATAAGCTTTCTCGCCAAAGTCCTCTCCGATAATCGCCGTATCTCCAGAAAGAGAAACTTCTCTTCCGAATGATATCCTAGATGAAGTTAATTTAGTTACCAGATACCATTGAGTCCCGTTACGAGCATAGATATAAGCTGCCCCTCCAGCGCCTATAAGTGCAGTATCTCCAGATACTGATACAGACAACCCAAAATCTGTAATATCTGGAGCAAAGATTTTTTGTTGTAGAGTCCAAAGTCTGGAGGAATGAATAAAAACATAGACCGATCCAGATAAATCTTGAGTGCTATTATCAAACCAAGCCCCAACGAGAGCAGTGTTACCATCGACTGATACGGAATAACCAAAGGCATCATGGGGTTTCCCATCGAGTGAAATTAGTTTTTGGATTTGAGTCCAATTATCATTTTGTAGTAAAGGACTTTCCATTGTAGTTTTTAAAGAATTATAGGAATATGCTTTCCGAAGGTCTGGTCCACTCCCACCGACATACAACCAGTTACCTCTTGAAGTTGATTCAGATGCTTTCTTTGCATTTTGTGCAGTAATTGGCATACTCGTTCCAATCAATAAAAGAATTAATCCAACAGCCAATCCTTTTCGATTCAATGATTTTCCTCCTTTACAATTTTATAACAATGTTCTCATATAAGAAAGTTATTCATTCTGGAATATCTAAACTCATTATCCTTGTTGACTCAAATATAAGAAAAAAGCGAGGGAAATTTCCCAACGACAACGTCGGTTAAAATAAAAAAAAGGAAAATTTTTTGGTTTAACCACTGCGCAGATAACGGAGGATCGGAAACGCATGCGGGAACCGCTCGAGCAATTGATCCAGGAACCAATAGAACGGGAGATCATAGGACAGTGGCATTGTGACTTTCAGGGTCGCCCAATTGCTTTTTGCATCGTATCGATCGGATGCTTTCACACGAACCGTGTAGTTGCCTTTTTCCGCCCAGGTTTTTTCCAAGGTGACCTTCTCACCGGATTTATACGGTCCTATCCATCCGACTGCTCCACCATCCCAGTAGGTGTCCCCCCAGTTCAGATAATAATACAGGTCATCCCCGTCAGGATCGGTCGCCCAGAATGTGTACTTATATGCGGTGTCGTTTTCCCCAGTTCTCCGTCCAAGGAGCCATGGCGTCTTCGGAGGATGATTTTCCGTGTTGATGAACACCCATGCGGTCTCATCATCAGTGTTACTGGCATTGTCCGAAACCGTGAGTGTGACAAGATAGATTCCCGCGGCATCATAGGTATGGGTGGTGGTCATCCCTGTTGCGGTGGATCCATCACCAAAATCCCATGCGTACGACACGATGGCGCCTTCATGGTCGAAGCTTTCACTTCCGTCAAACACCATCTGTTCCAAGGCGGAGGTATTGATGCGTGCGACCGGTACCCAGTTACTATAATTCTCTGGATTATAATCAACCCAGTTGATATCGGTTTTATCGATGTTGAGGCTGCCGTATTCCAGGTTGAAAAAACCATCATATCCCCATTCTTCACTGATGCTGTTTTTCACGATCCAGTACCCGCCGTTCTGGATGGAGATGTCGTCATTCCATCCGACAAGGACGACCTGATGATTGGTGCCTTGCATCGGGCCAGGATACGCATAATAGTCCGTGGAGTCGTGATGGGTATAGCCCCATTCCTCCAGATTGTCTGAACCATGGGCGTAGTAGGTGAACAGCATGGTGGCAACGACCGGTCCGGACTCCATGATTTGGGTCTTGATCGCATTACGATCCTCGACACTCCCATCAGGCACCCACCGTCCATAGGTGGAGAGCGGGATGAGGAAGTTGCTCCAATCCGGGCTGGCGTTGGAACAGGGTACATCGTCATTGACCTGATACGGGAAGCAGAATTCTGGTATGATCCCATTACAGTAGTTCCCTGAGGACGTGTTACTTTTAATATATTTATACGCATTGTACGCCCACCCTCCATTGCAACTCCCTGCGGCATGCAAACAAGACAGGACGTACTGTTCGGAAAGATCAAGATTCAATCCTGCGCATCCCTCCCGTATTTGGATGATGCTCTCCAGTGCACCCATTGCGGCGAAATCCCAGCAGCTCCCGCAGTCCCCTTGATCTTTGGCTGTGGTCGTCCAATCGACACCGTCTACGTCTTTCCAACTGAAATACGGTGGGAGATCATGTGAGATTGTTGGTTTTGGTGATTGACCTACGGTATCGTTCACGGTTATTTGATACGTGAGAACCTGATTTGATTCACACTCGCAGTCCTCCGCCAGGGTGATTTCATCGGCGAGGACGGGATGAATGTCACTATTTGAAGATGATATCAATGGTACGGTCGTTCCGATCAGCAGCAGAAAAAGTACACATCCAACTACTTTCTTTTTCATAGTTCCTTCCTCTAAAACTTTTTTCCCTCAGATTTAGAACTGAACGGACGTATTTAAATATTGTTACCAATATTTATTTTTCATTGGAGATGACAAAAGGGAGGATAGTTACGTTTTCCATCAAAACAAATGAAACAGGTCGAAATCATACTGTTATTTCTTTACAATGTCAGCAGCGACAGAAACACAGGCGAGATAATCATCAAGCGTATGTAGCAACGAGGCAACAGATGAACTTTCCACGACCGCCTCAAGCGTCTTATCCGTGACCTTTGATCGTACAAACCCCTGGTCATCAACCTGAATGGACCGGAGCACCTTTTTTGCTTTCTCTGCACTCTCAAATTCCAAGATAATCGTACACGACGCCTTCATATTACCTCTGCATCTGCTGAACAAGTAACCTATCAACCTGTTCTAAGAATTCTTTTTCTTTTCCAAACGAAATCGTTGCACCAGCAGCGATCTTATGACCACCGCCATACCCACCAAGATCCCCCGCCACGGTTTTCATCGCAACACCCAGGTCAAGACCTTGCCGCACCAGTTGTTGATTTCCTCGGCATGAGATATGTACTTCATCATCGGTTTCTTTTCTCGTCAGGGAGAACAGTGGTTTCTTCTCATCGAGCACATAGTTCATCGCGATCCCAGCGATAACCCCACCAAGCGAAGAATTATCCGAGAAGAAATACCGCATCCCATCGGTCTCTTGGACACCACCGTGTTCTAAGCCTTGAAGCCCGTCGAGGAGTTTTTGTTTATAGTCTTTCTCGACTTGCACCGCCTCGTTCCACGTGGTGCCATCACCAAGACAAAGAGAAAGACCCAGGCTGCGGTACCCGTTTTTCCCGCACGCATCAAGCAGATCAGCGAAACGCTCCAATTCCCAGCCTTGTGATGCGATGTACCGTTTTCGTATCGTCATATCTACGATGTTCTGTTGACAACCTGCTTTGATTAATGCGAAGAGAAGATAGGACTGTATCTTCGCCATGGTTTCTAAGGGGATTTCCTGGATGGAAGCGGTTTTCTTTATGTGCAATTGTTCCAACATCGTTTCGATTTTTTCATGCTTCCCGGAGAGACCCGGATAGTAGGGGTCCACAGAATAATACAACGCATCCGCGATCGTTTCTCCGTACAGTTTGATGCTGGTTTGTTCAGTGAGGAATCCTTTCTGCAGCGCATTGTCCAGGATGGTCCTGTTCAACCCACGGATGCCGCCGATGAACTGTTTATCACCAGTCGCCCCAGCCAACGCAAGTGGTGCGAGATCCTCGTTTGACGGGTCAAGTGCGGTTGCAAACAGATAACTTAAGGTTGCACCGGAGACCTCATAATTCCCATCAGCGCCAAAGAGGTTCGCGTTGATCTGTATGATGTTCTTCGACGTCTGGGTTGTGAGATACTGGTGATGATCAAGGACGATTACTTTGCAGCCGAGAGATTCGATAGTCTCTATCTGGCCACTGCCCATATCTGAAAAAATAATCAGATCGTTATGCTCGTTTTTCAAGCGGTCAAAGCCTTTTGTGAAGGGGTTGCGCATCAATGACGCATGGAACTCGTACCCTGCGCGGTACACCGCGGTGCAGAGCACCCCTGCCGCAGCGATCCCATCTGCATCGTAATGGGACACCACTCGAATTCGTCGCGAAGATGGAATGGACTGCAGCATGGATGCTGCATCCTGACAGGCTTGGGATATCTCTTCTGCCATAGATTGTACTCTACAGAACGAAAAACATGTTCCAGGCTAAAAAGATACTGGAAGATTTCTTATTCGAACATAAGCTTTGCTTGGTCTAAACTGTACTTCCATCCCACTGGAAGTCGCTGTTCCCGACGATAATATTTCATCAAGCGGCGGATCTTCGACTCTGTCAGTGACAGGCTCCGTTTTGTTTTAAAATCCTTCTTATGTTGATCAATGTGTTTCTTCAGTTTCAACGCGGTTCTGATGAGATTCTGCAAATCCTCAGGGATCTCCTGGGTAATCTTGTTCTGTTCAAGGATCTGCGTAATGGTTTTTCCCGTCGCGATTTTCACATCAGGGACCGCATATTGATCACGTAAGATCATCCCGATCTCACTGGTGGACTTCTCAGCTTTTGCAAGCTCGAGGATGCGCCCTTCGATTTCTCGAGGGTTAAGGGAGCTCCATTCTGGGTGTTTTTCCCGCATGGGATGAGTGGAACCTGATTTACCTTTTGTTCTCGCGTGGATTCGTGCCATTCTTTACACTCCGCTATCGATTCTTAAGGGAACTCCCTAATAAACTACTCGTATATAAAAGTAAAGGTTCACTCAGTAGTTCCGAAAGTAAGGAGGAGGATGTGTAAAATCTGACAGGAATGTGCATTGAAAGATCTACCAAGATTTACCTGATGGATTAAAAGGTGTTGATACTGGGATGAAAACGTGGTTTAGTACGAAAAATATGATGTAGAATTCTGTTGAACACTAATCATTTGTATTGAAAAGTATAGAGAAGGGAATAGTATCATCATCCTGGGTCGACTGTATAAAGCACGGTGCCAAAGTATTTAGATGTTATGAGATGATCTTCTTTTATGATTCCGAACAGAGCTAAGCAGTAAGGATATCAGTGGTACGGCACCAACTACATCGGAATACGTCATCGTGTATTCACGGAATGGAGCCCCGCAGTATATGCCCAAGCTTTGCATCACGTACCGGAACCAGTCGAAGATTAAAAACACCGGATCCACAGATATCAGAGGATACTTGTTGATACAAGTGCAATACTACGATACCGGGAGAGGTACTGCCCCGAGATGGATCGTCGACAATGATACTATCAATGAAACCATACCACGAACCATCACCAGCGGTGATCAACTCGCACTCGACACCATCTTCAATGGACTAGTGAGAGCATCGGATTTGACCCATGGCACAGGCACCTATCGTGTTTATGCTGCATTCAGAGATCCTGAAGGGAACATCCTAAGAACAAATGATGATGTGAACCTTGAGGCTTGGTGGCAGTTCAACAAAACGTAACGAAGTAATCATCAGTGATCCAAAACAGTGGAAATCAGGAAATTACCGCCTGATTTTCCATTTCTTTTTATATTTATTTAAGAGGGCAGAGCTACTAAAAGAACTTGGATACGTCAATGGATTTTTCTGTACTTTTTCCAATGGTATCGAACGCAATCACGTTGATGGTATGCTTGAAGAATGTTCGTGTATTCCATGTCCATTGATAAGGGATTTCAGTGACAGTCGCTCGTATCTCACCATCTATATAGAATTCGACATGATCAATGCCATACGGCTCCTGAGTCGCATCCACTTGGATGGTGATTTGACCGATAATGAATGGTCTGAAAAACGGAAGGATTCTTGAGTCTCCGATGTAGATACCATTCACTGGTTTGACGATGGTGACGGTTGGTGCTGGCGCAGTAATTGTGACTTGCGCGGTATCTTCGCTGGTGTTTCCCTCCGAATCAGTCACAGAAAACATCGCTAAAAACGTTCTGATATCTGCAAAGCTATGAGCTGGATTTTGTTCTTCCGATGTGGTACCATCTCCGAAATCCCAATGATATTGATAAGGTGGGGTACCACCGAAAGCATCACCAATGAACTGTATCGACTCAGATACAACTCCACTATAAGGACCGTACGCCTCGGCATATAGTGGGCCAAGGCCTAATGCATGAAGATACCCATAATCACTGTATGTAGAACCAACATACACACGGTCATCAGGACCGATACTGGGAGATGAACGAATTTGCTCATCAGATAAGGCGATACGCCATTTCTCGGTCCCATCGGGATTCACCGCAACAAGCGAGTTACCTGCGCTGACGTAAATCGTGCCATCAGCGGAAACTGCAGGGACCGTCCCTTCCATGTAACCTTGCACGTCTGTAATCCATTTCAACGTCCCATCAGGATTATACGCTCGTAACATTTCCGTCCCGACATAGATCGTACCAAGTTTACCAATGGCAACACCAGCAGCTGCCAGACTATCACCTGTCGAAACTTGCCATTTCTTTGTTCCATTCGGATATAATGCATAGAGATATTCATCAAACGAAGGAATATAAATCGTACCATCAGGTGCAATTGATGCAGAACCTTTTATATAGTCTCCTGTCGCGAACCGCCAGCGGAGCGTTCCATTCGGATACAATGCATAGAGGTAATAGTCACCGGAACCAATGTAGATTGTACCATCTTGGATACTTATTGCAGGAGAACCCATCACGATATAGCCAGTGGTATATCGCCATTTCTCCGTGCCATCAGGATTTAATGCCCAAATGATATTATTATCATCGCCAAAATAAAGTGCACCGTCTTCAGCAATTGTAACAGAAGATACTGATATGCTACCTGTATTGAAACGCCATCGTTCCGTACCATCAGGATTCACTGCAAAAAAATATCGTCCCCATGTTGTAAAATATATTGTTCCTTCTTCTGAGATTGCGGGGGTCCCCCAAATCAAAGCAGTGGCAGGGAATTTCCACTTTCGTGTTCCATTCGGATACAATGCATACAATGAATCATCAGATGCCTTTGTTCCAAAATAAATCAATCCATTGTTATCTGTTAATGCAGAACCCCAAACAGAACCCATCTTATCACTACGAACACGCCAAATCTCCACACCAGTATTATTTTCCGTGCTATACGGACTGCGACAGGTGTGAACTGCATCATGTCCGAACATCGGCCATGGAGAATCCATCGGACCTTTTTTATCGCCATCTCCTTGGGTATGATACTGTGCTTTTTTGACAATCGACTGATTCTGTCTTAAATCAAGAGAAAATGGTTCATGGTCCTGTCGAATACTGCTTTTGTCAATATACCAATCTGATATATACTCTGGAATAATTAAACTCTGTTGAACAATTGAATTTTTATTGATTTCACCAAATACTAATGAATTTGCAACTGGGCACACCATGATAACGACAATCAGAATTATAAAAAGTTTCCACCAAGCTGATTTCATTACTTACATTCCCCAAGAATAATATCCAAGAACTTCTTTATTATTCTTTTCATAAAAAAAGTGAATACGGCATTGTCTCGAAACTCGGTTGTACATCCTGATCTACTCTTTCGTTTTATTAAATTGTTTCAAGAGAGATTAAATACTTTTGAAACAAAGCCAGTGAATACTTTCATCGACCCCCAACTGTATTATATAAACAAGAAGAAACATGCTTGAATTGGAGGTAAAAAAATGAAGAAGAAAATTATTGGAATTTTTGTTGTAATGCTGATGATATCCAGTGCAATGACTACAATTTTGTTTTCTGAAAAAAAGCCCTGTTGAAGCAAGCGAAGAACCTCAAAATCCAGGGATGAATCTTGATTACGAATACGTCTGGGAACAAGTTCAGAGATTTGGTCATGTGATCTATAACGTGAATAATTGGCCTAATGATATTAAAAAAGGACGAGAATGGGCTACCGCCGGGGAAGAATATACCATTGATAACATTTTAAAAGATGCTATGGATGGTCCAGATAAGCCATGTGGTCTTTCCGAATATGCCGAGATCCCTATCGGATACATTGATCAAATTCCTTTTAGATCACGACAATATTCCAGCAAAATTGTTATCTCAGATTATAGCCTTACTCTTAACTATGATGGGGAACCGTCTCTAGAACTTTCGACTGATGAACTTTTTCCCATGGGTATCGGAAATCTCAATTTTATTCAAGGAATATGTACGGAAGAGGATCTTGATGATACATTTGAATTTAATGATGCAGAACTTATTCCAATAGATATTCATAAATCAGTTATTGAACAAGTTATCGATTTAGATTTTTATACTGTGCCATGTGAACTTCTCAATGAATACACTACTATTCTTGGCCCCGTAGTATATTTAGAGACAAATGATACAGTTCCTGAGAATCAGGATTGTGTTTTTATTTTAAATGAAGAACCATCCTCTGAAGAGAAACTTGATAATCTCTCCGACGCACTTGGATGCATCCTCATAGAAGATAGCTCAAAAGGTTATACATTCAATAATAGCTCAAATTACGATTTTACGATTACAGAAATCAATGAAACAGATAGTAATTTTTCTTCAGTCATCGAAGAGATACAAAAAGGCTCGGTATTTGTCGCTGATAATATACAAGATGGCGAAACAATAGTGTTTTCCAACTGTAGTGGTCAATCTTGTTGTTCTGGTTCTGACAAGGTAGTATTTTTTACTCTTGAATCCGAAGATGATACAAGATTAATCACTTTTTGGTTGAACCTTTGGATTTGGGGTCACTGTAGAAAATGCAAAGGAGCTATTATGATTAATTCTGATGAACATACTCATAATATGATGCATACTGTACGGGGTTGGAAATGGTTCGCTAAGGAAATTATCTTACCTGGTCCTTATTCAAATAGATTCCCACTTCCGATATTTTCAGTGAATGGCTCAATGCTTGATGACATACAGAATGCTATCACTGTTGATGGCTTCATAACTCAGGAATATGAAAAACAAACCGAAGATAATCCTGTTGGAGTGATTAGCCATAATGTTGTCGCCTATCGGAATATTACCCAAAGCCCGAATAACGCCATAGCCGTGCTAAGTAATCGCATGGATAGTTGGTGGGGTGAATGCCCCGGGGATGCTGGTACCTCTGGAGCAATTCTCCTTGGTATTGCAAAATATATGGAAGACAATGACATCACCCCTAAATACGACCTCACCTTCCTATTCACCACTGGTGAGGAGTATGGGCTGCGAGGAGCACAGCATTACGTCGACAGTCATCCTGAAGATGAATATAATTATAAATATTGGATAGGTTTTGAACAGCTTGGTTTTAATTATCCAGGTGGTGAAGAACATAATCTAAATATGTTATCATACAACGCCGACTTACTTCCCATTCTGAGTGAAATCCAAAAACAGACAAATTACGAAGCAAGAATGCACAACCAATCTTATCAATACAAAGACCCTGATGAGCCAACAACTGGTTTCAGTGGAGCGGAAGACTATGTCTGGAAAGATCGCTGTGATACAATATTAATCGAAAAACATGATAATTGGAGCGGACATCATCAAGTAGGTACGAATTATCAAGAGGGTGATTCTCTTCAATATATCAACCGAACGGATGTCAATGTGACCTTTGAGCTAGCGTGGAATATGACGAAATATTTCGTTGTAAATCCCAATTGTCAATTTGATGGAACGATAACTTATACACGAACAGATTCTCCAAATGATGAGGACGAAGAATTTGACACAATAGAAGCAACCATGCCGATACAATCAATATTGCCCCAGGACAAGATACGCATAAAAGCAGAATTACGACGAAGTTTCTTTCCCTATAACATTGAGCATTCTATCATTCAAGATTATATCGTCACAGACGAAACATCAAATTATAAAATTAACATAACTCTACCACCACATAAACCTGAAGGAAATTATACTCTTATCCTCTATTTATATAATTCAACAGGGCGGATCAATCAAATTCTTTCAATATCACCGAATGGTCCGAATGATACAACAAACTCAGATTTTCTGTTCCTGTATCCCCGGGGAAACCAAGCACCAACCACCCCGACTCAACCCGATGGACCAATATCAGTTAAACGATGGCAACAGGCCTATTGGGGGTCCATGTCTCCAGATCCTAACAGCGATCAGATAGGCCAGAAATGGTACTGGAATTATGATACATCCCCAAACATCCATATAAATACCGGACTCTATGATACAGATGGTTTCTATTTACCTCACAGATATTCTATTTTAGGAACACATCGAATACAAGTAAAAGCCTATGATGAATATTCAACCCTCCTTCACCCCTATGAAACTGATTTTTCAGAACCATTAGACGTAGAAGTCACCCCCTGGTGTGATATTATTGAACAACAACAAACCAATCAAGAAGGACTCATCCATGTCGTAGAAGGACTCCCATTCCAATTCTATGGAGAATTATCAGGGGGTGAAAACAACGATTTTGAATGGAATTTCAATGACCGTACCAGATGCAGCACCGAGCAGAACCCGGAGCATATCTATAGCGATTCAGGGAATTACAATGTCACCTTTAACGTCACCGATGAAACCACACAACTGATTGGAAGAACCTCTGTCCAAGTGCGAGTCTCCGACCTTGACTCCAATTTCAACATGAGCTATTACCATGGTGCAGCACCAGAAACCATCATAACATTCTGTAATACCTCCAAAGCCAAAACCGGTAACAGTATCACTAATGTCACCTGGGATTTCGATGATGGTACCATTTCCTACGCAAATATCGTCAATCATTCCTTTGAAACAGATGGTGACTATAACGTCACGTTAACAGTGAAGGACAGCGCGAACAACACTGATATCGATTATGCCATCCTGCATATCACCTCCAATCCAGAACCACCTGAGATTCCGTACGTGCAAAGTCCAGGAGTTCTTCCTCCCGATTCAGAGGCAACAATCCTTGCTGAAATCATACCGACAGATCGGAACCTTTCCAGTGTCACCGTGAACATCACCACCCCGAACGGCACCGTCGGGAACTATACGATGACAGAAATCATTGAGAACATCTATATCTACACCCTGGATAACACCTCGCAGAACGGACAATTCAACTTCACAGTCTGGGCGACCGACATTGAAAATAACACGAACAGCACCACTGGGAACTTTTCCATGATCGTCCCCTTGCTTTGCTTTGAAACGCCAACTCCCTCCAATAACGCGATAAGGAATCACAACTGGATCAATGTCAATGTCACGGTTCTTGATCCTTTGAACACCTCTGCGTTCATCGACTGGAATCGTAGCCTCAAAGGATACTGGCCCATGGACACCTACAACACCACCGGGGTCAATGACAATTCTACCTATGAGAACTTCGGGACATTCGAAAATGGTATAAACTCCTCGAACATCAAAACAGGGAAATACGGGAAAGGATTTGAGTTCGACGGTATCGATGATTACGTGGACCTTGGCACCAACAGTAGTTTGGATCTAGGTACTGGTGATTTCACATTCATGGTCTGGGAGAAAAGCCACAACCCCTTTTACTTGAAGAAAGCGATGATTCTTTCCAACAGTCCAGTATGCGAGGATTGGCAAGGATATGGTTTCGGCGTCGCCAACACTGCGTACCTTTTTGCTTCTCAATCATCAGGACGTAACGTGACGGTCGAGGGAACTATTGATGTGACCGATAACACCTGGCATCATATCGCTTATGTGCGTGATGGAGGAGAATATTCAATATATGTTGACGGCACGTTTGATACCCATGGGTTGGTCATCCATGACTATAACATTACGAACTCGCAAAGCACTTATCTTGCCTATAATGGTCGTACATCAAACTGGTGCTATTTCGATGGGATGCTTGATGAACCCCAGCTCTACAACCGGGCACTTTCCCGCGAGGAGATCAACGCCTCCTACAACAACGGACTCTATGCATTGTATCGTAATTTCACAGGTTTAGCTGACAACACGTACTCATACTCTGCCCATGCGATCGATACCTCGGGAAATATGAGTGAAACTGAGACACGGACGGTCACCATTGATCTCGACCCATTGATCACCAATGTCAACGCATCGCCGCATACCGTGGGATTCGGGTACAACGTGACTATTTCAGCAAACATAACTGACCCTGGAAGCGGTGTCAATACCGTGAACGTGAATGTCACCTGTCCTGATCAATCGCATGGGAACTTTACGATGTCGCATGCAACGGGGAACACCTACCAATACATCTTTACAGATACGTGGCTAACCGGGCAGTACAACTACACCATCTGGGCAACGGATAACTCCAATAACAGCAACAGCAGCAGCGAACATCACTTCCATGTCTCAGCAACAGCAACTATCAGCATCGCAACCCTGAAGGACAGCTACAGTGGTACTCAATACATCAACATCACCGACCCACCAAATCCATCTGAGAACCTCACCGTGGTTGATCGTAGTCTCACCTGGAACACCTACTACAACGCATCCTCCGGTGAAAACATCCTAGAGACATACCAGGGACCAGTGAATTATCAAGAGGATAATGGAACCTGGACGCCAATCAACAACTCATTTTATCCGCTCGCATCCAACCATCCAGCATACGTCTACGGATATCGTACCGGGAACGATCATGGATTATATGGTGTGTATTTCAAATCCAATGCGCAACAGGAATGGCCAATCGCATTCACCTTCAACCGATCAGACGACCCAACCATCCATGCTATCAGGAGCAAGCTTGTTGGAGTCGGTTATGTTGATCCGCAGAGCAACTGGGCATACCAATATCTCCAGAACGTTCAGAGCAGCCAGGGACAGACCAACGGATATTCTATCACCTACCCAAGTGTCTTCATTGGTACTGACGTCACCTGGAGTTACGGTAACACCGGATTAAAAGAAGAAATCACTCTGAGTAACGCGACAAAGACGGTGTTACAGAACCATCCACCATCACAATATGGACTCAATGATACAAGCTCCTATCTCGTGTTCATCACCAAACTCGACTACCAAAACCTCAACCTCTACAATGATTCAGGATTGCTTGATGGAAACGTCACCATCTCTGATATAGGGGTTGAATTCAAGGATGCGCTCGGGCAATTCAAGTGTGCCTTGCCGCTTGGCGAGGCTTACGAACCAAACAATGAGTTAATACGTCAGAAACTGACGTATCGTATCGTGCATCTGAACGGCAACACGTATCTCCTTTCAGGACTCAAGGTCTCTGATCTGAACGCGATGGCGTTCCCTGTGGTCATTGATCCAACCCTGTCGGTGTATTCACTGACGAACGATGGATATATCTACAACTCAAGTTCGAATTACAATACCGCATGGACAGCATCGACTGGCACGATCTCTAGCTCTGCAACCTATCTATCAATCGGTCAAAGTAAAGTAGCATCTTTCCCAGTAGATTACCGGGTCTACCGAAGTTTTCTTCCCTTCAATACATCTTCCCTTCCATCCAATGCATTTATTGATAAAGCTACCCTCTCTGTCTACAAGAAGGATGATTACTCGACAACGGATTTCACCATTACCATTCAGAACGGACAAACCACCTACCCACACAACCCGCTTCAGGCCGGTGATTACGCCAAGAGTCACTATTCAGGGAACGGCGGTAGCCTCAATACTATTAATTTTGTAAACGGAAGGAATAACATCACACTCGCAGATCTTACCTGGATTAATATAACAGGGATCACCAAACTCTGTCTGCGCAGTAGCAGAGACATCAATGGAAATACCCCTTCGGGGAGCGAGTATGTCAACGTGTATTCAGCCAACGCAATGGATCCAAATCCTGATACCTCGTATAAACCGAAGCTGATAATCGCATATCGGAACCAATCGAAGATCAAGAACACCGGCTCGACAAACATCAACGGATACCTATTGATCCAGGTTCAGTTCTACAACACCTCACAAGCGAAATGGGTACTAGATAACGATATAGTCAATGAGACATCTCCGCGGATTATCACCAGCGGCAACCAGCTTGCGCTCGATACGATCTTCAACGGGCATGTCCGAGCCTCGGATCTGACCCATGGCACAGGCACCTACCGGGTGTATGCTACGTTCAGAGATCCCGATGGGAACATTCTGAAAACAAATGATGGAACTGAGTTAAAGGCTTGGTGGCAGTTCAACAAAACCTAACGAAAAAACTAAACCATCATAAAATAGAAGTCAGGTAGGTTCATATCTGACATTCTATCATTTTTTTCAATAGATGCAGATATTGAATAACAAGTGCTAGACTACTTCATGATATTATATAGAACCGCTCTGGAAAAAACCATACTAATTTTTATTCAGCACACCATTCCTCTCCGTTCTCATAATTCAGTTCATCTTGTCTTTCTTAAAAAGAGCAAGGTATCACGGTAATGATGAATTAATTGGAGTAATAAAATGAACGCGATAGATACTAAGATAAAAAATCTTGTGTATTTTCTTAATACCCTTCCAACAGTTAAAACAATAGGAAGTTGTCAAGAACACGATGATGGAGGAGAAACAGGAAATTTCCTCGTCCCGTATATTTCATTTACTTGTAATGACCGAAGAGTATTGGGGTTCTTAGCCAGTCTTCGATTTGCTTATGAAGATCCGTCTGAAATATTACCAAAATATAGGAAGAATCAACCATGGTTACGCGCTGATTGGTGTATTTATGTAATCACTGGAGAAGACCCAGAATATTCCCCCGAGGAACTTAAAGCAGATAATCGACAGGAAGATTATGTCTTTTATGTATTACAACCAAACAGATATTCTTATGATAAGCCCTCTGATATCTATGTTGATTTTTCAGTGATTCTAAAGTATTATCAGTGGAAATGGAAGAAAATGAAATGAAATTGGGGTTCCATCCATATAACCCTGGTCTTTTCGTTCCTTGGCAGACCCATTATAAAAAAACTTTAAAATGGAAATCAGGTAATATACCTGATTTTCCATATCTTTTTATATGAGTTTTTACACTCGGTAGTGATGACGCAAGGAAAACATCTATCGAAAGAAACCATCGCAACCATTAGGAAACAAGCATTGAATGGTAAGTCAAAAGCTCAGATAGCAAG
>DATMXJ010000138.1:0-12264 GCA_035561675.1 Thermoplasmatota archaeon | reverse complement strand
CAAATTTTCTGCTGCATGGGATGTGGCATCCATCCAGATTGTCTGCCCGACTTTAAGATCTAATTCTTGTGTTTTACCTTTAGGTGACGTTAGCCTCATTTTCCCATCGGTGAAAATATATAATACGTGGTCAGGGTGCGTATGCATAGCTGCTTTTTCATGGGGTTTAAATAAAGCGTCGATCACGCGCACGCGGTCGTTTTCCATGATTAGTTTTGATACATTTGATGCTGCTTGTATTGCATCTAAATTTTGTTCCATATTTTTTCATCTCCTTTCTTTTTATGTTTCTTTATGATTTAGTTAATAGATTGTTTGATATTATAATAAATTATATTAAAAACACCTTTAAAACGATTTAAAAACAATAATCCTCTATAATCCTATTTCACACCATAAGCAACAGGAGAGCATAAATAGTCCTGATGTTCAAATCCCTTCCCCTGCACTATCAATCTGTATTGATTTACCGATATATTCGTGTTTATCTCTGGACAGGATCACTATAGGAGATTTTATGCCAGACCTTCACTTTCCCTCTCCCGAGGGAATTGAACCTTTGGTACGTAATCCTGACGGAAGCACGTATCCATAAATTGAATTATTAGCTGCCAATTCAGCAAATTGCACAGATGCGTGACCTGTTGCGCACAATAGAATGATTACTTTCCAAAACCAGTTTGCTTAAGTGGCAAATAATTTTAAATACTTACTTACAGGTATATTTCCTGTACATATCAAAATAACCTCCTTTAACCTTCGAACTTGAATCTGCAGTTTCCTCCTAGAACTGCTGATGACAATCTCTATCGGGTCATGATCTGGTCAATCAAACATATTTCAGGATGATGATATGAACGTACTCCTCACGGCATCAGGACCGCCGCGACATTCAGGGAAACGATCGATCCTCGTTTCACTCGCTGAACAGTTCATTCAACGCCCGTCTCTGACTTTGACTCAGCTGGCTGCCATCACGCCCCCAGAACATACCATCACGGTCGTTGATGAGAACAATGGTCAAGTCATTGATTTTAAGAAGAACTATGACGTCGTAGCCATCTCATCGTTCACCAAATACGCCTTTCGAGCCTATGAGATCGCGGACGCATTCAGGGTAAAAGGATCAACGACCATCATCGGCGGGTATCACGCCTCAGCCTTACCGGATGAAGCTAAACAGCATGCAGATGCCGTGGTCATCGGTGAAGCTGAAGAGATCTGGCCTTCGGTCCTTAACGATTATGAGCACGGCAGACTTAAACCCCTGTATCGACAGGAGACACCCGTTGATCCGTGCCTGATTCCGCCAGCAAAATATTACGTCAGGGGGAAAAAGATAACGGCGGGTAATGTACAGGCTAGCCGCGGATGTCCGTTCCAATGTGAATTCTGTTCCGTCGGCATGGTCGAAGGTCATCGATTCAGGGCACGACCCATCGACAACGTCATCGAGGAAATCAAGGCCTTACCAACCTCTTTTTTTTCCTTTAACGATTCCTCCCTGACCATCGACCCCGGTTACACGAAGGACCTGTTCCGAGCGATGAGAGGGCTTGGCAAAAGGTTCCGATGCTTAGGCAATATTAACGCCCTCTATGAGGATGAGGATCTGATCCGACTGTCGAAACAGGCAGGATGTGAGGCATGGCATATCGGCTTCGAGTCCATCCTCCAGGACAGTCTTGATTCAGTCAAGAAAAAAAACAGCATACGTCTCTACACCTCCGGGATAAAGAAAATAAAGCAACATGGCGTCGGTGTCAAAGGCCTCTTCATCTTCGGTTTTGACAATGATACACGCAGCATCTTCTCTGACACCTACAAAGCGGTTCAGGAATGGAATCTCGACGGGGCAGATTTCAGCATCCTCACACCCTACCCTGGCACACCTTTGTTCACAAGGCTTGAGCAGGAAGGACGCATTCTTACGAAAGACTGGTCGTTGTACAACCTTGGGAATGTCGTCTTCACACCTCGATACATGACGCCGCAGGAATTGTATGAAGGCACGAGAACCATTGCTCACGCGTTTCATTCATGGCCGTCCCTGTTCCGGATGACCTTACGGAACGATGCTTTTGACCTCCCTGGCGTAATTAACAAATTCATTGGTAATCTCTGGGACACGAAAATCATGATCAAAGAGCAGGGTTTCTGACGAATCATCCTTTGGATTACTAGCATGGTGCTTTTTTATCCAAAAGCAAAATTGTAAAAGAAGATGACTTCCTGTTCCCGATGAAGAACAGATCCCTTCTCCTGCACTTTTTTATCCAAATGCTTAATTCTGTTTAAATAGATAAAAGAAAGACTCATATCAACCCTTCTTTTATCATCCAGTTGATATTTGATAGTAACTTTCGGAACAACCTCGAGGCTCGTAAAGATTATATATCTCCATTGCATACTAATTGTTAACAATTAACCAGGGAGGTAGTGTATTGTCGGAAAGACAACGAGATAAAAATTCTATTACCAATGTAGCAGAAAAAGAACTAGACCTTCTCATCAGACACGTCAATATCTTAAAAACCGTTCGCGATCACGGGCCTATCGGCATCATCAGACTCTCACAGATAACCGGCCAACCCCAACACGTGATCAGATACTCACTTCGAACGTTGGAACATGATGGTATCATAAAACCATCCGCTCAAGGCGCCATCATCACCGATAAAATCCATGAGACACTGGGGACCCTTGAATCTACCCTCGACGACATGATAACTACGATGTCTGATTTGAAAAAGAAATTGAAATAAAAGAGATTTTTTCAATGAAAAACGTAGATACGAAAGTGCTCCAAAATTTTTAAATAGGATAACTAAATAGTCCTTCTCAACCGAAACGAGGTGCATAAAAATGAAACACAGCAAATTATGGCTCGTAACGATGATAGTAAGCAGCCTCTTCCTCATCGCTACATTTTCTGTCCAGGCTGCAGATGTAACCATAACAGATATCATTGAAGATGTAAGCTCCGTTGATTATATTACACAAGGAACCACCGTAGTTACCTCCAATCCATATATTGATGTTGCAAATATTGATATTGTTAAAGCAACCTATTCCCAGCAAGGAACACAAGCAACCGTAACCATACAAGTAAGAGGTTCTATAGAGAACAGGGGAAAAATCATCGACGATTACGATCAGGATTCTTTTAATGACCTTAATTTTGTAGAATATGATTTTTCTCTAAGTACTTCAGAGCAAGATTATACCATTAGTTACGCCAACCAAACAGGTCAAATCAGCAATGGCATTGACACAACGAATCTGACCTCTTCTGATTTCACCGTTGCTGGTGACACTCTTACCATTGTCTTCCCATTGACAAGTGCCACAGAAGTCTATGATAATATGAGTGTCACGTCCATGTTCGTGAAAATGAATATATTAGGAGACGAACCAGACCTCACCGACTTCGTCTACCTGTCAGATATCGCACCAAATCCCGCACTGGAGATAATGGAAGCGTACGCACCAAACATTGGTGCAGTAGGTGATACGATACAATTTAACGGGAGCATCATACCTCTCACCGGTCAACCTCCCTATCAATATCATTGGGATTTCGGGGATCAAAAGACGTCAACAGAATTGAATCCCACCCATGCCTATACAAAAACAGGCGAGTACACCTATACCTTTACCGTAACCGATCAAGCAGGCGATACCGTAAGTCAGACCGGCAGTATCACGATCTCTTCGGAGGGAGGCTCAAACGGCTCTTCAAACAATCAGATGCTCCTGTTCCTGGCGATATTGGCTATCGTTATTGTGGTAGGTGTCGTGATCATCATCTGGATCATCCGACGACGATAACCCCCTCAACCATCCTTTTTTCTTTTTTTTCTTGAGTTATCTTTTTATGGTCTGAAAAGATGACTTTCATACCGAGAGGTCTAGTCCATGAAGGATGGCGAAAGCAAATACGCATATAAGAAGAAATCTGCCTGGGACAAATTTTCTAAACAACAAATCACCACTGCCTTTACATTCGCAGAAGGCTACAAGACGTTCCTCAACGAAGTAAAAACAGAACGAGAGGCAATCCATGTGATTGCTGAGGCAGCAAAAAAACAAAAGAAAAAAATCGTCGTCAACCAAGAAAAATCAGCAGCGATCATCATCAAAGGAAAAAAACCTGTTCGCGACGGCCTGCGCATCGTCATTTCCCACATCGATTCTCCTCGACTTGATCTCAAACAAGTACCCCTCTATCAAGACTCAGAGAGTCATCTTGCTCTGTTCGAAACACATTACTATGGAGGTATTAAGAAATTCCAATGGGTCGTCATCCCACTCGCATTACATGGGGTGATTGTGAAAAAAGACGGCAAAAAAATCACGTTCGCCTTGGGGGAGGATGACCTTGACCCCGTCTTTTCAGTACCAGATTTACTGCCTCATCTGTCCCATGATATCCAGGATAATAAAAAAATCGATGAAGCAATCAAAGCAGAAAGTTTAGATGTCGTGATAGGAAGTCAACCTGCAAGAGGCGAGTTCAAAGAAAAAATCAAAGCATCAATCCTTGAAAAACTCCATGCTGAGTACGATATCACCGAAGAGGATTTTATCTCCGCGGAACTTGAGGCGGTTCCTGCCTTCAAGGCGCGTGATATGGGATTCGACCGATCATTGATTGGTGCGTATGGACAGGATGATCGTATCTGTGCCTATGCAGCGTTACAGGCGATCTTGGATATAAAAAACCCGGAACATACGGTTTTGTCCCTTTTCGTCGATAAAGAGGAAATAGGCAGCGAAGGAAACGCCTCTGCACAGGTTTCTTCTTTTCTCCGGTTACTTATCAAGGAGCAGGATGCAAATGTCGATATCGATAGTGTCCTGGTCAAATCAAAGGTGATCTCTGCGGATGTCTCCTCAGCTGTCACCCCGAATTACACTGATGCCTTTGAACTGAAAAACGCATCATCGCTAGGGAATGGTGTGGTGATGTCCAAATATACCGGCCATGGTGGGAAATACTCAGCCAATGATGCGTCAGCAGAATATATTGCTGAGATCAGAGCATTGCTTGACAAGGCGAAGGTCCCATGGCAGACCGGGGAACTTGGAAAGGTCGATAAGGGCGGTGGAGGAACAGTTGCAAAATATTTCTCACGGTTAGGTATGGAAGTCGTTGATCTTGGTGCCCCCGTGCTATCCATGCATTCACCCTATGAGGTCGCCAGTAAAGTCGATCTTTATGCCTCGTATCTCGCGTACCTCGCCTTCTTAAAAAGCTAACTGTATTGTTTTTGGTTAGAACGATCGTTGTCGCCCATTCGTCATTGAGGCATCATCCTTACAATATTCTGGTGTACAGAGTTTATTTGTTTTTTGGGCGATGGGAAATCCAGCAAGATGCATCATAGGCACCGTTGCTTTCTTCCCGTGTTTCCACCGTGCGTAAAACCAGTGAGAAAAGAAAAATATCGGATTCAGCATCCATTTCATGTCAGGCCTCCAGAAATCGATATTGTTCCTCCAGCATCGGGCGATGACCTCCCATTGCAGCTCTGAGAGGTTTTTCAGATTGGTCCGACGACGGTTTCCTAACATCGCTTCTTTTAACGGAATGAAAAGCACTGGCGTGTAGAACATCTTCGCATGATGGTTCCTCAGATCATCGATAAGATCGAGGGTCGCACGGACATCATCCTCAGTCTCATCAGGTTGTCCCGTCATGATGGTACACAACGGCCACCAGTCGTAGTCGTTCATGATGCCTACGCCCTGTACGACGAGTTCAGGCCAATTATCGATACTGTAAGGGAGTGCTTTTCCCTTCATGTATTTCTGCATAAGGCGCACACTACCAGTCTCAATGCCGACTTCAACAGAGACGAACCGCTTCGGGTAGGATTTATTTAACTGGGGTGTCCATCGTGTTTTTTCGAGAAGTATCGGTGATAACTCATCCATAAGTTTTCGATCATAAATAACGGGTGCAAGAGAAGCATGAGAAAGCAGAATATGTTCAACACCAGGGTACGATGCGATAGTCTTGTATAATTTTACGATTTCGTCTCGATTCGGGATGAAACCAGGTTTAGATTTATACAAGAAAATATCCTCGGTGACCGTAAAAATCGTTGATGATCCGCCATCGACGTTGGTTTTTACTTCCTTCATGATGTAGTCGAGGGGAAATGAATATTTTGTCCGGTTCGTTGGACTGCAGAACTGACAGCCTCGTCCGCATCCACGGGTGATTTCTACCATCCCGTAGCACGCCGCATGGGTGATGGGCGGGATTTTTTTCCTGTCCGGTTTCTTAGCAACAAAATACGATGGTACCGGCTCATTGTTGACCATTTTTTTAAAAACACTGATGAGATCTTCTTCGCCTTCTCCTTGGAACAAAACGTCGATGCCCCATTTTTTTTGCGTCCCTGCTTCGTTGATCTGCCAAGAACCCGCACCACCAACAATGATCTTTGGTTTATATTGTTGGATTGCGGGATGGGTGATCAGTTTTTCGAATTCAGCGGCGTTCAACGCCTCCCCGCCAAACCCGATCAGCGAATTGTAAGTAGTGGACACATAGGCTAGTCCCATGGGGTCCATGGAGGAGATGCCGACAACCTACGTATCCTTCCCGATAAATCTGTGTAATTGGTCGTAATGTGCGACAACGATGTTTTCTTCACCAAACTCCTTTGTCAGCAATGATTCAACTTTTCGAAGACCATAGATGGTTCTTTGCGCAGTTCCATCATCGTTACTAGGGATGTTCTCTATATGATCCCGTAATGCTAACCCGGACAGCTTCTTCGGAAATGTACAAATGAACGCTGCGAAAGGATTGTCGTCGTATTCGTTCGCCTCTGCACGTGATGCAGTAAGGACAATCGGGTAACCGTCCTGATGTTTATCCATCGATAGTTGCCTCCCGTTTGTCTTTTCTCAGGAGGATTGTTTTGAAGACTGGGTCCTTTATCGTATCTTGCAGCTTTAACAAGAATTCTTTCCAGGAGAGTGCGTTGCGGGACCACCGGATCATCTCTTTTTTATGAAGGGAGAGTATTTTTAGGAAACTTTGCCAGTTGTACCCTTCTGCCTTTAATGGTGTGGACCATCCTGCGTCGTTCCAGAGATAGGTTGGTAGTTGGTTGCCGAACCACAGGCTCAGAGAATCGATATCCCATGCTTTTCCTTTATGTTCTTCTGATTGTTTCTTTAACAAGAGCGGTTCTGGTGGTATGAGTAACTTCATCGATGATCCCCCATATACATGGTAGATGGCCTATGGTAATGTCCAATAGTTTTTATAATTTTAGAAAAAAATGAACCACTTTTTTTTCCCTCAAGTAACAAATATTTATATATAAGTAGCTTCTATATAGCTGAATAAGAAAAGACTATCCTTAGGGGGATATCTATGAAAAAGAATTCTATAAAAGTTGTATGTACGCTTGTTATTCTCGCATCGTTGGCCATACCAACGTCTGCGATGATTCAACCAAAAAAGCATGTCTCATTGATGGTGCCGCTGATGGAAGACTTCGACCCGCTGGTCGACAATATTACGGTCACCGTGACCATAAAGGAAATCCGCGCTTTGAAAACAATCGATTTATTATCTGATCCTGATTTTTACGTAAAAGTAAGGATAAACGGTATGGTATCTATCAGTGATGTTTGGGAAAATATGAAATACGTCGAGGACCCAGATTTTTCTGTTTCAACTCAAGTCCCCAAGGACGATGAGTTCGTTAACATCTCAATCGAACTTTGGGACAAAAACAATAAAATTGACCTGCTCTGCGATATCAGCCCGGATGAAGGGAATTTAACCCAGGCGCGCACCGCAGAATTGACATATAGTATCGCTACCGGTATCTGGTGGGGGGATGATTACCTTGGAGACCCCAGTGGGTTAGGGCGGTTAAACGGATGTGATGACAATAGCATTTATCAACAGGATCGAGACTGCGAACTGTGGTTTGATATTTCACAGAATGATTACGATGGAGACGGTTTACCCTACTGGCTTGAGACGAACATGTATAACACCAGTCCGTTAGTCGATAACCGCGGCGAGGATGCAGACCAAGATGGGATTCCCATCGAATGGGAACATTTCTTCGGTTTAACCTATTTTGAATGGGGCCATGACGAAGGGTACTATATGATCTATGACCCGTTCGTCTGGGAGAATCATACCGGAATCGACGACGATAACGATGGATTGAACAACATCGAGGAATACAAGACATGGCAATGGGGTTCGGATCCGTTCAGGCAGGATATATTCGTTGAACTTGATCAGATGGAAAAAGCACCTGGGAACCAAGAAAAAACCGTCCCACTTGAATCATATGACCTCATACGAGATTCGCATGCAAAACATAATATCGTCTGGCATATCGATGATGGTCGCCTTGGTGGAGGTGAAATCGTTCCCTATAAAGCAGATCTTCAGGAGTATGACCTTGAGCAGTTTTACTGGAAATACTTCATGCATCAGGATGCAAATAACTGGCGGAGAGGTGTCTTCCACTGGGGGATCGTCGGATATAATGTCACCCAGACTACTGGTTTTACGTTCTCCTCAAGAATTGGTCAGATGTCTGCCATAGATTGTTTCTATCTCCCAGCGGTGTTTTTAAATTCCCAGGTAAAAGTTATTCCACTTATTTCAAGTCTGGTGAGAAAAACCTTCAACAGTGAGAAACAAAAAGCGTTGATCTACGCTGGTGTCATCATGCATGAGACCGGTCATTCCCTAGGAATCAACTGCCCCGGGGCTGATTGCCATGATGGTTTGTGGCCTTGGCAGGTGAATTACTGGCGGTTTGGGCCATACAGAAGCGTGATGAATTATCGATACGTGTACAGCGATCTTGTCGATTATTCTGATGGGTCTCGTGGGAAAAACGATTGGAATGATTGGTCAACCATTGATTTGGCCAATTTCAACCCAAGGCCTCATTGGTAAACGGCACCATCAGGAAAACCATTGAAAGAAATACAGAGAGTGTCTCTGCTTTCTTTTTTTTCTTTACAGGATATATTTCACTGGTAGTTTCTGAACAAAAAATTGACATTTCCCGCGGATGGTCCGAGGAATAACATCCAGATATTCGATGCTGAGCGAAAATTCATCCCCGAGTCGTGTGCGGATATTTTCCTTGATTTGATAAACGTCAGTATCGGAGAATCCTTCTTTTTTTACGATATGGAGGATCAGTTCGCCTTCATGGTCCTGGTAGAGTTGGTATTCTTTCATATGTGGAGATGATCTTGAAATAAGCTGTAGCACTCCCATCAGCGGCACGAATCGATTGGTCTTCGAGACCATGAAATCTTGGATTCGTCCCTCGACTGACTTGAGGAGTTGAACATGCCTTCCACATTCACACTGCTGAGTCGTGCAGACAGCGATATCCCCTGTTTTATATCGTATGAACGGGAAAATCCCCGTGTGAAACCCGGTGGCGACAATCTCCCCGATGTCACCTTCTTTTGTCACTGGTCGTCCGTTTCTGTCGATGAGTTCGACATACCCGTAGTCTGGGAAGTTATGATAGGTGTTGGCTTTTTCGCAGGTGCCAGCAAGAACACATTGTTCTCGGTGTCCATATTGGCTATGAACCCGGCAGTGGAAAAATGATTCGAGGTATTCACGTTGCCAATCATAGATGGTTTCCCCGAACGAGTAAATCGCTTTCACTCCTTTGACTTCCATGGAATGTTGTTTCATATATGTCGCCAGCATCGTCATCGCGGATGGATATCCTATGAAATATCCTGGGTGCCGTTGTATGATTTTTTTTATGTAGAGAGGGAGGTTTTGTTCTGTCATTTGATATGAGGAAAGTACCAGGGTCCGTGACAACGGGCGGAACTCCCAGGGTTTTTCCCTGCCGATGATTTGAACGGAGTTATCCATGACGTCGCAGCCACCGCGGTTGAGCAGTATTCTGAGGTATGCGAGGTGTTTTGCGAACCATACTCCTTTTTCGATGGAGAATCTGAGCGAAAAACCAGTCGATCCGCCTGTGTTTGTTTCCTCAAATGCAGATGGTGGATAATTGGTCGCCTTGAACTCGTTTGCATGTTCTTGGACTGTTTCTTTTCCAAGGAGCGGCAGGTGTGAAAAGTCCTCGAATGATTTGATATCGCCTGGCGTCATCCCTAGTGTTTTGAAGAGTTTTTGGTAGTATGGAACATGTGCGTATGCATGATGGAGGAGTACGGAAAGCTGCTTCCATTGGTACGTTTGTATTTGATCAAAAGACCATCCTTCTACCTGTTTTGCTGACTCGTAGGTCTTTTTATAGGTTGAATTGTAGAAAAATGTGGTTAGTGCGATCCCGCGCCCTGTGTCTTCATCGAAGAGGTGTTGCCAGAGTCTGTGCATAACTCCTCAGGTTGTTTTGTGTTGGGGGAGTCGTTATCCGCTAGATAACAGTTTCTGTGTCAAGGAGAAACAATGGATAGGTATCCCCTCCTGTTATTTGGAGTAGTTCAGGAGGGGGACATTTACAGAATATTTATATACTTTTATATATACTATATAATATTAATAGTTCGTATCAAGCACATACGATCGATAAAGGATGCACATAAAAACTTGAGGAGACATATGAAGAAAATCATCGTAATTACCTTCCTAGGCATTTTCATTGCTAGCGGATGGACCGCAGCTGCATCAGAACCAAAAGATTCCCTGGGAAACACCATGATACTAAAGAACAATACCCTATCACTACCGTGTTCCTCCCGACCAGTGATCCTCGAACGAGCAGAATCCATCGTTGTTGAACTAAAGGAAATGACCTCACAACTCAGAGAACCAAACAAACCGATCCTCCCGATCATCGTAAAAACCTTCCAGGTCCCCTACGGATCAAAAAACATACAAGTCACCTGCACACCACATGATATCAACACCATGGCTCTCACAAAGAAAATCATGGCAGCCTGTATCGCCCCCCTCTCAAAAATAAACGCGATACAAACTGTCAAAGACGATTCCATCTACAACAGTACTGTATACTATCCAAAGAGCTGGTATCACTCCACGATCGGTGCTGGATCCGACACGAATCGAGACAAAATCATTATTGTAAAAATTGTCTGCTATCCGGTCCGGTACTCCCCGGCAAACAACCAAATCGAATATACAACTTCTTTTGACATCGCATTAACCTATGATGAACCAATGACCATAGCACAGTCCAATGAAACCTATGACCTCGTCATCATCGCCCCGGCATCCTTTAAAGCAAAACTCCAACCGCTCATCGATTTTAAGAATGCAAAAGGACTGAAGACGACCTTCAAAGCAGTCGAAGATATCCTTGACCAATACACGGGGGCAGACCCGCCAGAGCAAGTAAAATATTTCATTAAAGATGCATACGACACCTGGGGAATCCGCTATGTGCTCCTCGTCGGGGGTTTGAAATCACATTTCTATGCAAACGACAAAGATACGCCATCCGCAGGCTGGAAGGCATGGTGGGTTCCTGTCCGATACGTCAATATCCCACAGGACGCAGACGAAGGATGCCTCTCAGACCTCTATTACGGATGCTTGTACAATTCAACCGGTGATTTTGACAGCTGGGACTCAAATGGAGACGGAATCTACGCAGCCTGGAACGCACCAGGCGCAGAAAAAGATACCTTCGACCTGTACCCCGAGGTTAGCGTCGGACGATTACCGGTCACCAACAAGAGAGAAGTAGGCAATATCGTAAAGAAAATCATCACCTATGAGAGCACCAGCCCAGAGGAGAAACCCTGGTACAAGAACTTTATTGGCATCGGTGGGAAAACCTTCGGGTATTACCAAGGACAACCTGACGGAGAATACCTCTGTAATCTTACCTATACCTACACAAAACAAGCAATACCTGATCTGACGCTGATACCAGTCTATGCGACAAATAAAAACACCAGCGGATTGGTTCCCGTAACAAAAGACATCCAAAAAGCGATATCACAAGGAGCAGGGTACGTCGATTTCCAAGGACATGGGAGCCCCCTGGCATGGGACACGATTTGGTTTGATGGAGCCTATCCGAATGATTGGTGCGGTGGAATCACCCTTTATAACTTCCTGAAATTATCAAATGACGAAAAACTCCCCATTGTCGTTGTCGGAGGATGTCATAACGGACTTTACAATGTCTCACTCCTCAAGACGATGCGTGATAAAACCGGTTCGCAATACTTCACGTACGGGATTCCTCTCCCAGTCTGTTTTAGTTGGGGGTTAGTCGTGAAATACCC
>DATMXJ010000137.1:0-4389 GCA_035561675.1 Thermoplasmatota archaeon | reverse complement strand
GCTTGGGTGTGTTGCGGTCTGGGTGGGTGTGCCGTCGCCCCAGTTGATCTGGTAGGTGATGAGGGGTTCTTGGTCAGTGGCGCTGAAGGCGTAGGCGTAGATGGTGTTGGTGGTCCCGTTGACTGGTCCGTTGATGAATGGTGTTGGTGGGTTGTTTCGTACGGTGATGGTCGCGTTGGTGACGTCGGTGTCTGAGAGGCCGAAGTTATCGGTGACTTTGAGGCGGACTTGGTAGGTGCCTGCGTGGGAGTAGGTATGGGTCGCTGTTGTTCCTTCTGCGGTGGTGCCGTCTCCGAAGGACCATTTGTACAGGATGATGATGCCGTCTGGGTCGACGCTTGCGGCGGCGGAGAACTCGACTGTTTCCTTCGCATAGCCACTGTAGGGTCCGTTTGTGTCTGCGGTCGGGGCGATATCATTGTAGCGGTAGCCGTGGCTGATGGTCGTGGTGGTCTGGGTTGGTTCGACTGGCTCTGGTCCCTGCGATGGGAGTCTGACTTGTAAAAACGAGAATTGGAAGGGCCATGGATGTGAGTCATTTTGTATAGGTTCTGCAAGTATGGCGATCCATTCACCAGATTGAGGGATAAACTCATTTTGAGCGGTATCAACCAATATTTTAGCAGTACTTGTCAGTGAAGAATACGGATAATCACACAGTAAATACCAAAATGCACCTTGGACGTCTATCTTTGTCGCACCATCGTGATGATTCAGAATATAGTTTACTTTACTCCAGTTTTCACGTAATGGAACTGGTAATGAAAGATCATAGTTGTTGTATAATCTCACCGTGAGTTCTTGGTTTCGAGGCATCGTGACGAATCGATCAGCACACCATCCTTTATACTCTTGATTTGCCACGTCAAGATTTGGTGGTACATCAGAGAGATCGATGTCGAAATACGAGTGCTGTCCATCGGTGACGATCATGGTCACTGGTCTGTCAGGCAGGCGGATGCTCGGGGCTGGTGTTGTTGAGATTGCGAGTGGCAGGAGGCAGACGGCGAGCAGCAGGAACGTGGTGGTGTAGAGCACCGGCTTTGTAATTGGGTGTTTGCTCTTGGTTCTGAGCAGAGGGTTTTTTTTCATTCTTTTCTCCATCCTTTTTTTCATTCTATGGTGTTGTGTTGTTCCTTCTGTTATTAAGCATCTGTTGTACACCTGTTATCCAGTGTCTGTACAATCGGTATCGGTTCCGTCCCCTGGAGTGAATGCCGGGTGGTCGTTCTGGAGGAAAAAAGCAGGTATTTATCAGTGGGTTTTATATATTAATTTTCGTATTCTGGGAATTGGTTTGATGAAGAAAACATGGTTTGTCCTCCCAGGGTATTGCGTTGGTCTTGCTGGTCTGTTGTTGATTACGTATCGGACGTTGCTTGCGGTGAGTTCTCCGGAGAAGAGCATTCTGGTTTTTGTGAACCGGTTCGGGGAGCAGTACCTGGATCTGGTGTGTCTGGTGTTTCTGTGGGTGGTCTGTCTTGTTGGTCTTTTGTGCCTGTCGTCCTGGGTAAGTGAAATGGGACGGCGGGAGAGGTCTCAGGCTGAGCAGACGCGGAAGGGTGTGTTGAGGAGCCCGGTGTTGTCTTTTGATGTGCTTGATTCGTTTCATCAGCGGTCTGCGTTGCCAATGATGGGAGATGTGGGCGAAGGGTTTTACACTGCGGAGGAAACGTCTCTTTCTGTGGATGAGACGGCGGGGAGTGTCTCGGTGTCGATCGTCATCCAACAGGAGGATTCCCAGGGATAAAAAAAATATTTTTGGGAAAAATATAAATACCCACAAATCAACAGCACTATCGTCAGAATGTATGACAACAGGTGAGACAAATGGTTGCGTTCGTGAAGATATCAAAACAAGGCAAACTCAAACGAATCAAGGAAGTCCCTGACAAGTTCCGGGATGAAGCGTATGTCTGGGATGAAGACGAAAAGTGCTGAATGATACAATAAAAAGAAAACACGTATCATCAGATCACACTCTGAGATTAGTAATTTTTTTTTTTCACTTTATTTTGGATGAGCCCTGTCGATGTCCGTTTGGTTCTTAAGATATGTTTTTAAAGAAGGAATTGTTACAAAATAACAGAGTGGAGGCAAACGCTTAATGAAAAAACAATTCGTAATCATCGGGGTCATTGCCATTCTCGTTTGTGTTGGGTTGAGTGGGTGTAATTCGGAAACAGAAAAGGATTTAGAAAACAACAGAACCGGGATGCCTTTTCTTCCCCCTGATTTTAGAGTAAGTGGGCTAACAGTAATGGATGATTGTGAGCGGGTGTATCCAGATTTAGGTACAGCCTATGTGAATTTTACGGTCACCAATCATGGCAGCCCGGGTGCGCGCTATGCATTTTGTAGAGTGTATCAAGGGATAGAAAATTTTCAGCTTTGTGGAAATGGAATTATTTATAATAATACACGCTCGTCATATCTACAGTTAGAGAATGAAGAATCAAAGCAGGTCTCATTTGTTTTTCCAGGTATCGACTGCACGAATGGTACAGGGTGTTGGGGTTATGAGTATTGGATTTCCGAATCTTCATTATCCACGGGACCATAGTAGAAACATTCGTTAAAACAGTGTCAATGCTTCTGTTTCTAAAGATATGTTTTTAAAGAAGGAATAATTACAAAATATCAGATTGGAGGCAAAGGTTTTGACAAAAACTATTGTAGTGAATGGCTGTCTGAGGATGGAAAAAAGCGACACAGCCAAAATCCTGACTCCTTTTCTTGAGGGCATGAAACAGGCGGGGGCTGACGTCGAGATGTTCTATCTCAAACGTATGAATATACAGCCCTGTGAAGGGGACTTCGCTTGCTGGAGTAAAAACCCAGGGATCTGTTCTATACGTGATGATATGCAGCTCCTGTATCATAAAATGCGTGAAGCCGAGATACTTGTCGTTGCCACCCCGGTGTACATCCCATTGCCTGGACAGATGCAGAATGTGCTAAACAGGATGGTCGCCTTGTTAGACCCTGTGGTAAAAACCCGCAAGGGTCGCACGCGAGCCAAATTCAGAGAAGAAGTCAAAATCAAAAAAATGGTTCTCGTATCCTCTTCGGCATGGTGGGAAAAAGCAAACTTTGAAACCGTAGAAAGAATCGTTCAGGAACTTGCAGAGGATGCAAGCGTCAAGTACGTAGGAGCGATACTGCGACCACACGTGCAATGGCTGGTTGAGAAATCAGAAAAAGCAGAAGAAATCTCTAGCGCATCTCGACATGCTGGTTTCCAGCTCATCAAAAAAGGAACGATGTCAAAGAACGATCTGAACATCATCAGTCAGCCGCTTGTTTCGAACAGGCGTTTCTTGGAAGCTGAACGGAATGCCTAACCAATCTTTCTAACAAAATGAAGAAATGCTGAAAAAAATCATTTAGGGGGGATGCCTAAGAATCTGTATATCTCCTTTTTCTTTTGAGGATTTAAAGAAACATGCCATTCTTTTGTTTTTTTTGATTTGTGAAGAAACTCTTTTTGATATAATTCATCAATAGCCTCTTCTACAATCTTTTGTCCTATTAAATTCGATGGTAAACCCTTTGTCAAATTTGTTTCTTCAGTGTGAGAACCTCCCCATTTACGCCTTGCCATTAATTTTCTTAAGATATGTTCTTGAATATCTCTTTTTTGCATTTTCTATTAAAGTTAAATCATAAAAACTTATAAAGTTTATCTAATTTTTTGGTATATTAATATACCAAAATAGAAAGTTTTATATAGTGATGCAAAGTACATTATTATTTGATGAAAGAGACAACTATATTTAGAGAGGCATTGGGAGACTCGCCTATGATTAGAGTTCTTGACTTTTTAATTGAGGGGCGAGGATTGGATTATTCATTAACTGATATCGCTGAAAATGCGAATATTGGATGGACGACCTTACATAGAATGTGGGATACTCTATTACGATTGAAAATGGTTGTGCCAACGAGAGAAATTGGAAGGGCTAAGTTGTTTAAATTAAATCAAGAAAATCTGTCAGTGGAAAGATTAATAAAATATTATGATACATTACTCTATCTTGAGACTGAAAAATACTTTGCTAAGGAAGTAGTAGCTATTATCCCAAAGATAGCAACAAAAAGAAACGGAAAAACCGAATCAATCGTTGCCCATTCATAGTATCTAAAACTATCATTTTTAAAGAAAATAACAGAAAATCAAAGGTCTTAATGAAGGGATTTAACAGATTATAATACAAAATAATGAACCTTTAGAGCATAAGCCCGGTTCTGGCCTACCATTCTTTATCATGGTAATAATTGACAGAGATTTTAGGATATAATGAAATTAAAATCCCTGCCAGGGAACTAATCCATAATTATATTTTCTCATTTTTATCTATGGTTCGCACAAAAGCCATTGCGTAAAAC
>DATMXJ010000136.1:0-2582 GCA_035561675.1 Thermoplasmatota archaeon | reverse complement strand
CACGGCCGCTTGCGAAACTCCTTCAGTACGCGACCGATCCGTTGATCCCTGGTGTGAGCGGTCGGGAGGATTCCTCTGTCGGTTTTTTACAGGAGCTTCAGATAGAATTAAAGGAGAGAGATACCTGGAGGACATGGGTTGATCTTCGGAAAGAGGAGAAACGGAAGATTATCTCTTCGATTGTTCAGATGCTGCTTTCGAAAGGTTTTGGTTATCAGGTCGCCTCGCGGGTGTTAGGGGTATCATACCTCCTCTGTAAAGAGGAAGAAGGCACGGAGCTTCATGATGCAAAGGAGTACGCTACGCTTTTGAACTCTACGGCACGCTATGGCCAGTATGAGGTCGGTCTTCAGGTCTGTCTGGGGGATCGTGGGAAATGGTTAAAAGAGGCGTTGAACCTCCTCAGTGGTCATCGGCATAACTTGGTCGAAGGTCTTCAGTTTGCTCGGGAAGAAAAAATCCAGAAACGCTCCTATGTTCAGTATTTCCATGCTGGTGATGGCATCCGTGATACCATCATTGGGATTGTCACAAATATGCTGTTGAATACCGAGGATGTGGATAAAGAACTCCCGCTTATCGGATTTGCGCATACTGAGACTGGTGAGGTGAAGGTTTCTGCCCGGGCGACACAAGCCTTGGTTGACCGTGGATTGGACCTTGCCGTCGCTCTTACCCGTGCAGCTAAGGAGTTGAACGGTGTCGGGGGCGGTCATAATATTGCTGCTGGAGCAACGATTCCGAAAGGAAAAGAAGAAGAGTTCCTCCGTGTAGTGGAACGTGAAATAAAACTTCAGCTTGTCTCTTGAGATGTCTTGTACACTTTTTCGACGGTGACTTCGAAGAGTAATGTTTCCCCTGCGAGCGGTTCTATGCTGTATCCTGCTTTTTTGATATCCTCTCCATAGAAATAGGAGATGTACATGGCCGGGATATCTTTGTAGATGCGTGGCAGGGTAAACGTCCTATTAAACGTTAACACTTTATAGACGTCAAGATAGCTGGGTTCTGCGCTCTGGTCATTGGTGATTGTGACATTGATCTGGTCTCCGATGATGGTATTGACATGGATGGTGATATTGACCATCCCGGTGTATCCTGCGGTTTGAAAGGTGTAATTCCTACCAACTATGGGTGAACAGACGATGGTTATTGTTGTATTATCCCATGATGCGGTGGTTGCGTTCGGGAAGATGAGCATTTGTTTTTCTCCGTATCGCACATCTTTTACGATATCTGATAGATTGGTGCTTTTTGTTGGTGTGGTCCTCACCGTAACAGTTGTGTCAGTGATGTTCGTTATGACGGTGGCATTTTCCCAGATGTAGTAGGGAGGCGGATAGATGACCATCTCTGTTTCATTGGTGCTCTGAAGATTGTCGATGACGAGTTGAGGCATCGTAAAATTCCTCAGGTTTTCCATCTGGATCCATCTGACTGTCAGGTTCTCGTTGGTGTAGTTCGTCACTTCCACGGTCTGGTTCATCCCAAACGCGAAGTACTGGCTTGTGAAAATCGCCCCAACACCAAATTTGTTCGTTCCGTATGCGTCTTCAGGAGGGATCGGACCAATTATTTTTGTCTGACCTTCCTTCATCCCTATAATTCCTTGCATGAATCCTTTGATCATTCCTGCGGTATACCCTGTTTTCGGGGATGTGGCTGTTGTATTGTAACTGACAAACACCTTTAGTGGTGTCCCGCCTGTTTTATTCGCAGTGTTGTTATATGATGAATCAAAAACCGTGTTATTTGATGCGTATCGTCCTATGTAGTTCACATCTGCACAATCGCCCTCTGCTATCGTCAGTTTCTCCTTGAAGAGATTTTCAAAAATGTCTGTGTTGACCGCTGCTACAAAGACTGATAGTGCTGCGACGACGATGATTACTAGCGCGATTAGTGCGATTTTTTCCTTCTGCATGAGCGTGCTGAATGAAATTGATATATATTAATCTAATCCTGATGTTCTTTCCATATTAAACTCAGACAGGTGTTGATCAATTTTGCTGCAAGAACAGAGGTTTGTCCCTGGTCGTATGGCGGGCAGACTTCTACTAGATCGCATCCGATCAGCTGTGGAGAGAACGCCTCGATGATCTCCATCACCTGTATCGGGGTCAGTCCAAAGGGTTCTGGTGTGCTTGTCCCGGGTGCGTATGCTGGGTCGATGACATCGATGTCCAATGTCAGATAGATTTTTTTCCCTTTCAGTAGGGTTTTTGTTTGTTGGATGGTTTTCTTAAGACCAATGGTGTTGATGGTATATGCGTCACGGAAAAAAAGCCCTTGTTTTAGGGCGGTCTCATATTCTTCTTTTTCTGCGGATCGTAGGCCCAACACTGCGATGTTCTGCAGAGGAAGATGATCAGTGATCCGACGGATCACGCACGCATGGTTATAGATATCGTTTTTGTATTCCTGCCGGTAATCCATGTGAGCATCGAGTGAGAGGACTGCGATGTCTTTTGGGAACGCTGAGACAATCCCTGGGGTGATGGAATGATCCCCTCCGAGAGCGATCGGTATTTTCTGTTTTCCTAGTACTGTCGAGGTGAATGTTTTTACTGTCTGAAATAGCT
>DATMXJ010000135.1:0-6827 GCA_035561675.1 Thermoplasmatota archaeon | reverse complement strand
GGTTCGTGGTCGCAAGCGTGTTATTCGTCATCATGAAATAGCCATCATCCATGATCAAATGCCATTTGTAGGTGTAGGAAGCTCCACCGACGACGATCCTCATATCCGTGGTGGGTACGGAGGATTTCACCCAGGCGGAGACGGTCAGATCCTGTTTGTTGAAATCTGTCGTCGTACCAAGATCAATGTAATCGTTTGTTCCATCAAACGTGTCCGCCCCGTCGATAATCCCTATCGCAATTTGCTGTAGCCCACCCAGAGGAGTTCCATCACGATGACGAATCGTACTGTCAAAGACCGTGCCATTGGTTTCCTCAAGATGATGTACCGCAAGGTATGATGAATGCCAAACACCAGTCGGATGTTGTTGTGAAGCGCATGAAGGGTTCCCATAATACATGTAGAGGATGATAGTGGATGTCGGAGAAAGACTGGTGACATTCACCCAGATCACTAGTTTCCCTGTGGTTGCATTGTATAACTCAATTTCATGGTTCAACGGATGTCTGTTATAATCTGTGACAACAAGATCATCACCATCAGGTTGCGCATGAGCGATTAGATTAGCATCAGCACCAAGAGAGATAAGAATCGGGAAGTTTGAGAGTAAACCAGCGATTTTGGTGTTATTAAGAATCAGCTCCTTCCGGTACATCCACCCAGGATTCCACCAGACCCCTGGTGAGGGACGTGAGGTGAAAGGATACGTTTTGTTCGTCCAATGCCCGTTGCCATCGGTGACATTCACAAACCAGGTGTAGGTGGTGTTGTAGCTCAAACCACCAACTGAGACGCTATAATTCCCATTCCCGACATTGGTTCCCTGACCAGATCCGATATTGGGTCGAGTCTGCACCGTGTAATTCATTTTGTCACCCTGGAAATCCATAAGGGTAAATCGAAGGGTCGATAATGATAATGGAAGCCCAGTCTTTCCTTCTGCAGGATTTGGATTTGATACCGTGGGGGCAACATCTGCGGTTGTGAAACGATACGTTTTCTGGAAGCTGTTTCCCTTTACATCCACTGCAAAGATTCGCCAGTAATAAGTAGCGTAGGGCTGCGTCATAGTTGTCGTTGGAACCGAGTATCGTCCCCATGCGTTCCCTGTCAAGGTTTTCCCAGGGTACCGCCCGATATGGGTAAAGGATGCGAGGGTTTGCCAGCTGCCGCTCGCATTGGTGCTCACAGTGATGTTGAATTCATCCCATTGGTAATCCCAGACCCAAGCAGAAAGCGTTGGATTCGGAGAAATAAACGAAGATCCATTCGCAGGATATTCATCGCGCTGCATCGGATATTTTACTCCAGGTCGATCTAGATATTCCGCTACTCCTCGTCGGTACTCGCTATAAAACTGAACTTCAGAGCGGGGTCGAGGATTTGGTGTCGGAGCAAACGTATCAAACGCATAGACAATCCCTGCGGTGCTCGGAACCACAACCTCATTTAACCCATCACCATCAATATCATTAGCGGTTGCATACTGCAGGCGCCCGGTCAGACCAGTGATTTGGTATGTCCGGTTAAACGTGCTGTTATAGATATAAATACCATTGGAACTCACCGCAATTATTTCCGGATATCCGTCGCCATCAACATCAGCGCATTTCGGACCGAACTCACACACCCCAACATTAAACCGAGCGTCCATCCCCCAAGCAACAGGGTCAAGATCCCAAACAACGACATCATAGGTGGCTTCTCCATACGGGTTCGCCATGAGAATCTCAAAATGCCCATCACGGTCGATATCGCAGACCGAAGGCGGATAATGCCCAGGAATAGTAATCCCAGTTTCTTTTTTTATGGTTGTTCCATCGAAGTTGGCGACAAGCAACCCGTACGGACTCACCTGATGAGGTGTAATGATATCGAGTCTCCCATCGTTATTCACATCCGCTATCATCGGAATAGAACTACTGTCGAAGATATCTGTGCGGTTCCAACGGCAAGTCAGATTACTCGCCCAAAAGGAGCGAAGTCCTTTCCCAGCATCACTATTCCGATCACAGATGTACAGCTCAAATCGTCCATCAAAGTCCGCGTCAGCAAGGGATAATCCTCCCCAGCAAGGACGATATACCCAAGTTGATCGTAATAATTTACCATCATGACTAATCATGTTTAAGGTTCCATCCAGAGGTTCATCGATATCTTGCACGGGAATGAACACGTAGGGATAACCTGAACCATCGATATCATAGGCAATCAAACTGCTGAACACTGCAGAACCCCGTAAATTATTGATACGCCAGTACGTTGTTCCATTATTTCCGTAAAAGACATGGGCACCATTTGAAAGGGGTACTATAACATCAAACACCCCATCGTTATTAAGATCCGCCATCTCGGGTCGAACATCCGGTGTGATACTTCCATCAGAACGAGACCAAATCGTATGACCATCAATACCATCCAATACGACTACTCCACCGGTCCCTGTATGGATCACATCATCGATCCCATCACCAGATATATCTGCAAGGAGATCACCTCCACCGTTTGGTTGGGGTAAATTGGTTTTCATCCATTTGAGTTTCATCATTTTATCTGTGGTTGTGAACCGGTATGTCGCATTGGACCAGTTCCCACTCCCACTATCAGTGACACTGACGCTCCACCAGTAGGTGGTACTGGGGTTAATCATGTCCACTGTCTGGTGTTTTGTCGTTCCATTCGTGACATTGTTGTACACTCCAATGACTGCCCAGACGCCACTCTGGTTTGATCGGAAGATCACCGTCATCAGATCCCCTTCGTAATCAACTAAAGAAATAGAAAGAAGTGGGTTTCCACCTACATCGATGGATCCATTCGCTGGCGAAGGAGTTGCGATATTTGGAGCATTTGTTTTTGTTGAAAAGACATAGGTTTTATTTTTCCAGGTATGAGAACCTTGATCAGTGACGTTCAAGCTCCACCAATACCGTGTCAGATACTGGTTCATATTGGTTGATCCTTGACTGTATCTTCCGCTCCCAACAGAGGTGTATTCACCGATTGTTTGCCAGCTGCCACTTGCGTTGGTCCTAAATAGGATGTCCATGAGATCCCCTTGTAAATCAGTCACAGTCACAGCGAGAACAGGATTTAGCGGCTGACCAACCGCATTGTTCAAAGGAGTTTCGCTGCTAAGCGAGGGAACGCCACTTTTTGATTCTTCCGTTCCAAGTGCAGAGAACCCAAAAGGATTATATTGATTATTATAACATGTATTGAGCCATTCACTGCTCCGGTCTATCTTTGAAATTCGAACTTCGTCAATAACTCCGTTAAAGGGATATCCGGGCGTCGGGTACACTTGCCATCGGGCACCAATTGAAACGTTGACATTTCTATGAACAAAATCATAGGGTCGGGATCCGGCGATATCAGCCCATGTTTTCATCACTCCGTCACGGTAGATTGCTGGCCAATTTGTCGAATTTACAACGACAGCGCCGTAATACCAGATTTCTGTAGTGAGAGAGTCTGTTCCGGATCCATATTCCTGATTCGCTCGAAATTGCAGTTGAGGCTGGACAAAAAATTGATACTGATCATCTGTAGTACCATCCCGTTTACTTATTAAGGTCCCTTGGTTTGATTCCACATGGCATTTAAACCATGTTTCAAGTGTCATCGGGCCAGTCGTAAGATCAAGGCTATGACCGGTGGTCCAGGAGTTCTCAATCTTAATAACATCATTGGTTCCGTCGAAATCGACACCATATCCAATCATCCCGCTGATGTGATCAGAAGAATCCATGCCACCTTGATCAGTCCCATGATTTACATAACTAGTAGAATCTTTGATTCCTCCAGTCCCGGTGACAGAAGGATCTTCACTGAGATGCCAAACCGCTACATAATTAGAATCCCAGACGGCAGTAGGATACTGCTGATTCCCGCATAATAAATTTCCATAATAAAGGAACAAGTTGGTATCCGATATCTTCGAGAGACTCGTGACATTCACCCATACGACAAGTTGCCCCGTGTTTTCATTAAATAATTCTATCTCATGATTTAACCTATTTCCATAATAATCAGTAATTACCAGATCATCGGCATCGTTTTGAGCCTTTTCTGCAAGATCAGAATCAGTTGGGATACTGATAAGAACTGGGAAATTCACTAAATCACCCTTCACTAAGGTATGATGAATCGTGATTTCCCGTCGATATTCCCAGCTGGAGTTCCACCAGGGTGGTGGGGCTGCTTCAGTGGTGAACCGGTATGTCAGGTTTGTCCAATGAGTCCCATCGGTACAATTCACACTCCAGTAGTAGGTGGTACTAAAAGCACTCATATCATTCGTTGTCTGATAATAGGTTCCATCTCCCACATCGACGATACTGCCGAGTGTCGACCAACTACCTGAAGAGTTTGACTTAAAGAAAATATCCATTAAATCCTCTTGATAATCCATCACGCTAATAGATAACATGGGGTTTAACCCGATATCGATAGACTCATCGGATGGATTTTCATCAAAAAGAGCAGGCGCTTCAAATGCCGCAATTCCAATTGTATAAAACTGTGAAGGATCATGCTGGTTGTTGTATTCGGTGGTAATCCAACTTGCATTTTTTCTTGTGTTCATGATGCGTACTTCATCGAGACCTCCGATATGGAAACGTTGAGCTTCAAGATCAGTACGAGCCCCGATATAGAGCGGAGTACTAGTTCCTGCTCCAGTATCCACAATGCTATTTGTAGAGATATTTTCTAAGGACCCATCGACGTAGAGAGCCAGGGTATGTAACGGTGCATCCCAGGTAACCGAGGCTAAATGCCAGGATTGATCCTTGTAACTTGTCCCCCCATAATTAAACTGGTCAATACGATCCCCTGTGGAATCAACAATCTGAGAACGTACTTCCCCAATGTCAAGAGCCTGATTGATATTCTGCCAGATGTTCACCGCATCGGCTGCGTTATATCCACCGGTAGAGAAGAAATAATGGAACAACATTGTGGAATTCAATGATCGGAACCAGCAGCTCGCGGTCCAGTTATGATCTGCACCAAGACAATGCGATGGTGCAGTAATATAATCATTCCCATCAAACGATTGACCATCATTAATCGCCCCAGCAGCATCAGTCGACCCATAGTTTGTTGCATCATTATTATTACTTGTACTATCAAGAAAATCTTCCCCGAGATGCCAGACCCCTTTATACACAGAATCCCACACTCCCTCTGGGTTCTGCTGATTCCCACTGGTCTCATTCCCATATTGCATATAGAGAACGGTATCCTCAATTGAGGAGAGATAAGGCACATTCACCCAGGCTATCATTTGCCCTGTCGTCCCATTAAACAATTCGATTTCATGATTCAACTTATTTTGCGCTGCATCATAAAACGTGATATCATCTCCATCATCTTGTGCATAGAACGCAAGATCGGTGTCTGAATCTAAATTGATGAATAAAGGATAATTTTGTAAGGATGCGAGAACCTTACTATGATTTACTGTGATGATTTTCTGATGCACTGGAGGTCCAGCACGAACATGAATAACTGGACTATACCACCATACTTGCCCATCAATAATTTCAATTCCATCAGTCCCATTAATCTGTTCATAAAAGGAATCATCGGTCCGTTCTTTTATAATTCGAAGATATGAGGTATTTCCGTACTCGTCAGGATAAATCACAGACGAGTATCGTTGATCTACTTTCGCTTTAGCAACAAAATAGTAATCACCAGGAGCATTCAACGTAATTGTTTCGGTATATCGAGCCCCAGATGTATTTCCATTTATTGCATTATCCCACCCAGTCCCTCCATAATAATCTCCCTCATGATCCTGATGATTCGACAGGTAATTCTGCGGATAATCCACGGGATCTGGATTCAATCCCCACTGTACAAGTGTATTATCTACGACTAAACTACCATTCACCTGCCAAGTCAAGGATACTGTATCTCCAACATCAACCACCGCATCATTCTCCACTGTCCCTCCTTGCCAGCGGAGGTACGGTTGTGCGAGATCGATTTGGTGAAGTAAAGTACGACGCACCTCTGCACCAAATTTATTATTTGTATCATTACCTAATTGACTTTCTGTGGGATTACCAGGACCGTACTCCACAAGGGTAGCCATGATGCCGCACCCGGGATAGTTCCCAAAGGTTTCATCATTCACATACGGGTCTTCCGAAGGTGTCGCGAGCACATTACCGCCATACCACCAGTCACAGCTGGTGCCATCAGCATCATACCCAAGCGTATGGGTCCATGGGCCAATATTGCTGCTTGTAAATGCCCCTGCACCCGATGGATTGCCGATGTAAGTCCCTAATCGAAGATATGCTGCATCAAAAAATCGGAAGTCAGCAGGACATTGTCCGATATATGTCCTCCCAGAGATCGCACTCTGCTCCGACATATCATTCCGATAGTTTACATTTGACCAAGGATAGGGAATCCCCCGATACCCAGCATGTAAGTCCACCGCGACCCGAATCACATGGTTATTGATGAATTGCCGCATGGTTTGAGTATTAATCGAAAGCCAAGGATTTGATTGACTATGATCATATTGTCTGTTCATATCATTCCCAGCATTATCCCCTCGATGGTTCTCATCAAAACCATCAGGATTCATGCTAGGGACAATGTAGATCTCACGATTGTCAAGTAACCAACGGAGCCACTCACTCTGCGCATCCTGATAGTCTGGATGATATGCATGCCTTAGCAACCAATCCGTGAACCAATACGCACCGTATGCCCCGACCTTTTCATCTCCATGAATATCAGCTTGGAACAAAACTTCAGGTTTGTGGAGCCCAAGGGACTCATTGGTGATACGGACATAATAC
>DATMXJ010000134.1:0-4256 GCA_035561675.1 Thermoplasmatota archaeon | reverse complement strand
GAACCATGGCCCCCCGACGTTCTCCATGCGCTGCATCATGGAACGCTGGGATACCCATAATCTGAATGTTGCCAATGGTTCGTTTCCGCTCATCGGTGACTACCTTGGACGTTTCTTTTTCCACGGATTTGACGCTATTATGATCATAATGGTTATGCGACACTAAAATAATGTCAGCCGTGACATTTGGAGCGGGGATCCCGATCGATCTTCCATCATGAGGATCGGTCACGATCGTAACATCGTTTGTTATCTCGAAGCAGGAATGGCCATGCCATCGGATCTGAAGCATAATAATCTCCTCCCTCAAATAAGGAATTGGCCGAATGGCTGACGAGGTATAAATACATTATGAAAATTTATGGGCGCAGCCGTCCAAATCTAATATAATCAATAGTCCCCTCATCGATGCAGGCAAAAATAAATTCTTTATTTACTGAATGTGCAAGACGAACAGCACGACTGACCTCAGCCCAGATGCTCGTAAAGCCTTTTTCGATTACATGAATGAGATACTCAGCGTGTGTTTTATCGGGATGTTTTGAATACGCCCGGAAATGAGCGCCAAATTTAAAACCGGTTTTCACAAGGAGCCCCCGTTGTTTCAGGTCTTTGAACACGATGAGTCGCTGAACGATATCTGGCTGAAGTTTCTGCATTTTTTGGACGCATTTCTCCTCAGAAAGAATAGTCCCATCGGTGGTTTGAATCTCCAGGACTTTTTTTTCAAGAAGATACAACGCCTCGACAAATGAAAGCTGCAATGTTTCTCCGAAGGGTTTACCAAAAAACTCTTTTTGAAGCAGTTGGCTTGAGAGTTTTTTATCAAAGACAATAAGACGATTTTTCAACAACACAGCAGAGCCCTTTGTATATTTTTGTTCAAAAATATCCCCGGTGAGATCAACATCTGCTATATCATAATACGTAAGATCCCCTTCTTCGTCAACCAAGGCAAACCATAACGCACTATTCCGCTTCGTATAGTGTTGGATGAGATGTTTTGTTATCTCAATGTCAAGGACGTCTCGTTCAGAATACGCAGCGATGACACTGGAGGGGGTAGTCTCATTTTTCGTTGTTAGCTTACGAAAGGAAATAGCTGAAATATCATCGACCTGGGTGATCGCATGGCCTCGATTTCGTAAATCCTTATACACCAGGTACTTCGTTTCAAACTCTGGTATATGCTGGACCGCACGCTTCAGGAGCGTTGAAAACTGTATCTGTTTTTTATTTTCATGTAAAATCATTTTTCCATCATCGAGTAAAAAAACACCCTCAAGCAGACTCAGTCGTAAGATATTCGATGGGAGTATCGTCCCAATATGACTTTTATTATAGAGCCTTCCGATGTCACTTGCTTTTTTAACAAGGATATGGTCGTTTATGAGCTCTCCAGAGATATCCATAAAACGAGGTATATGGCGATGTCTTATTTTTGTTTTTTGTAATAATCCTCAATGCTTCGTGGGACATTATCTTTTGGGAACAATTGCTCCTTTTGTTTCTTCGGACCGAAAAGTCCAGCTAGTAAAATCCCAAATCCTAGCCCCGCGATCCCACCAATCAATGCGAAGAGGAGAAATAACCCGATGTACCGGTTCAGTCCAAAATTCCAGGTTACCACAGGGTTTTTATCAGGGACACCCACATAGCGGGAAGATTCAGCACCATAGGGGGCAGTGAAGCGTAACGCACCTGCGATTAAATCAGCGTATTTATAATACACAATCGCGGTATCAAGGGATGATTCGTTTGCTAAGCTCTGCCCGTATTCATAATAACTCACCGCAAGAACAGGTTCAATTCCAATGGTTCTGCTTTCTGTGATGCTGACACTGGCTTGTCCTCTAGCTCGCTCTACCTTATCATCGGTGACCCCATCAACGAGTTCTAAGGCAAGATTTGCTTTCACCAATGTTTCAAACGAGCCGAACAATGCGGCAGCAGAATACCCTTTTTCTTGTTCGCTGCGAGCGGTCTCAAGAAGATCTTTTGCGTCGTTAAGGTAGTCTGATGTTTTCCCCATTTCGTCTAGGATAATCTCCGAGTAGATAATCGCTTGTTGCGCATCATCTAGATATTCTTCTGCAAGACTGGTTATCATTGTTTCGTTTATCTCCCCGGAATCATGAAACGGGGTAGAGATGTTCAACCACCACTGGACACTTTCGATCCGCTCTTGAGCATAGGCGATGTTGTACAATGCAGTGAAATAATCAGCATTCAGAAAACTCGTGTTTGCCTCAGAAAGGTACGATGCTGCCTCACTGATGCGTTGTTGTGCTGCACCAACACATTGTAACGTCACCATCCCATGGATGGAAGCATTCTTCGCCAGCTCAGTATTGTTTTGATAGTTTCGAACTGTTTGATTAATAAGAGATTGAACCAATTCTTCCTGCCGCTCAGAGGTAAAATATCGACAGATATGGGTGACAAAATGGGAGTCAATGAGGGATTGGAATGATTTACTCGTGCTCGTATAATACACTTCTTCATCATACCAGTGTGATGACTCATCAAGACGATCAGAGGCAGTGTTCAGAAAATCAGTCACCTGATTCCTGTAATAATTTGGGTATCTGTTTGGTATCGTTGTGTCGTTAAACAGGTTGCTTGCGTTTTGATAAGACTGCCGTGCATCATCCAACAGACTTGTTGCTAAGGGTTTCATCGCGGTTATGTAATCTTCTGTGGTGATTTTATCAGGGGATTCTTTGACTGGGAACGTCCAACCGGTGAAATAAAGCAGTGCGTCGTTTATGTCTTCAACCTCAAAGACTTCCATCCCGTAATTCGTCTGGGCGTACTCGGTGACATTCCGAGTGACGGGGTAGGTATTCTGCCAGATGATTCCATTGATGTTTTGATATTCGGTGATCATCTCTGTGTACGTCGTTTGTCCCTTTGGTATTAAAAACCGTGTTGCTCCCACGCTATGGGCTGCATCAATTTTATAGGGTATTCCACCGATAGGGCCGATGCTTCCATCCGGATTGATCATTCCGGTCATGACCGTGGTGTTGTCAAGGGTCCAATTTTCTAAGAGGGATATCACGGCAACGGTCATCATCGCCCCCGCAGAAGGGCCACCAATCATCGGAGATGCCGTTCGAACGACAAAGAAGTAATCACAGGTGAGAGGGTCAAGGTGCGGTCTCGTATCCATGTTTACCAGGGCGGTAGCAACTTTTACGGCAAGGCGAGCAGACCCTTGCATATCCACATCCGTGAGCGGAAGTGTATCGACGAACACCCGTCCGCTTCCATTCCCCTGGACCGTGACGGTAATTGTAGAGATCACACCGACGTACCCGGTATCCAACTGAGAAACCGCTGGCGCATACACTGTGACATTACGATAGTCAAACGAGATATTTCCTTCGGAAATCACCCCTGCTGGTATCCCGACAGACATCGGCATAACAGGTGTACTGAGGAGAAAAACGCCTATAAGTATGAGGATAATCTTGTGCTTCATGGACACACCCCCAATTGAATTTGAGTTACATAGTACATCTTATAGAAATAGATTACTGTGCGGTTCTTGCATCATTTTTTAGAGAATTTTTTTCCATGGCTTATAAACATCATAGGTTTCAAAGCCATGGTTTTCTCCCCGATATTCTTAAGTAGGTTCACAGGATACCATCTCTCGTTTAAACCATCCACTCAATAGATGAAAAAAAACCTGTTGGGAACTGGAGGTAACATACTATGGTACAACTACATGAAATGATTCTGCGAGACGGACACCAATCGTTACTCGCGACACGAATGCGAACAGAAGATATGCTTCCAATAGCAGAAAAACTCGATGAGGTCGGGTTTTTCTCACTAGAAGTCTGGGGTGGTGCCACCTACGATGTATGCATCAGATACCTCAACCAGGATCCATGGGATCGATTGAACAAACTGAAAAAAGCAATGCCGAACACGCCTCTGCAGATGCTGGAGCGGGCAATGAACATTGTCGCATACTGGAACTTCCCTGATGATGTCGTAAAGAAATTCATTTACCTTGCGAAAAAAAACGGATGTGATTATTTCCGTATCTTTGACGCGCTGAATGATCTTCGTAACATGAAAGTCCCGATGCAAGCAGCTAAGGAAAACGGCGGTCACGTTCAAGCATGTCTGAGTTATACGATTTCACCGATTCATACCGTCGACTATTTCGTTGATAAATTCATTGAGCTGAAGAAGATGGGTGCTGACTCAGTCTGTATCAAGGACATGGCTGGAATGAT
>DATMXJ010000133.1:0-2455 GCA_035561675.1 Thermoplasmatota archaeon | reverse complement strand
GCAGATCCTTTTTACCATATCGACAAACGAGCCTTTACCATCCCGTTTGTATGCGGTTGTCGTAACCTAGGTGAAGCGACACGACGTATCTGGGAAGGTGCGGCAATGATACGAACCAAAGGAGAAGCAGGCACCGGGAATATCATCGAGGCAGTGCGCCATCAGCGCATGGTAACAAGCATGATTAGTACTCTCAAAACAATGCCCAGCGCAAAAATACAAAAGGTGGCTGAGGGGTATTGTCAAAGTTATGTCATTTCCTATAAAACATTGACCGATCAAAACGTTGATGAAAAAACAATTGTTTTCGGCTCATTCGCCTATAGCACCCTTAAAAAAGAACTCTATGAGATCTTAAAAGAAATCAAGCAACTGCAACGACTCCCTGTCGTCAATTTCGCCGCAGGTGGGATTGCGACCCCCGCAGACGCAGCAATCATGATGCAGCTCGGAAGCGATGGTGTCTTCGTTGGATCAGGTATCTTCAAATCAAAAAACCCTGAAAAACGGGCAAAGGCCATCGTAGAGGCTGTCGCTCATTTTGATGAACCAGAAACGATTGCTGACGTCAGTAAAAACCTTGGCGATGCCATGCTTGGGATCGAAATTAGCTCGATTCCAAAAGAACAACTTCTATCGGAACGAGGCTGGTAGAAATAGTCACAGTCGGTGTTTTATCCCTTCAAGGAGCGGTTTCCGAACATCTCATATCAATGAACCGCGTTTTTCAAGAAGGAAAAAAGAAGGGTCATTCAGTAGTGGTACGCCAACCACGTGATATCGATGCGTGCGATGCGTTAATTATCCCGGGTGGGGAGAGTACGACGATCTCTCGGATTTTAGTCAATTCAGGGATGCATGATATCATCCGTGAACGAATGAACCACAATGACATCGCGCTTATGGGGACCTGTGCAGGATGCGTTTTACTTGCCAGAGAATTAACTGATATCAAGGCGGATGTCAAACTCTTAGAAGCAATGGACATGCAGGTAGAACGCAATGCATACGGCAGACAAAAAGAATCGTTTGAACGATCACTTCAGATAAAGGGATTTACCCGCTCGTATCATGCGGTGTTCATCCGAGCGCCTCTTATCACAAAAATATGGGGCGACTGCGAAGTACTCGCAACCGCTGGAAAAGAAATAGTCATGGCCAGGCAGAAGAACTACCTGGCGTTATCGTTTCACCCTGAGCTTACCGATGATCTCAGGATACATCGATTTTTTTTAGAGATGCTGTAGCTATGCCTTCATGATCGCAAGCAGGAAGATTCCAAGAGCAATCAGCGCTCCAACAACAGCACCGATGACCGCGATAATCCCGTTGACTATCGTTCCTGAAAAGTTCAACAGGTCCATTGGGGTTCCCATGAAACCTAACAAGTTCGCACCCCAGAGGAAGATGACTCCAACGATAAGACCTATAATGATTAAGATCGCTCCAACTGCTCTGCTTTTTCCAGAGCCGAAATAAGCGGTAAAAATTCCTGCGATTACACTTGCTATTGCAAACACCAGCGTCATCATGCTTAGAAAATATTGTACTAATCCTTCCATATTTTTTTCACTCCTTAAAACTTCGTTCCCGTTAGTGTTTTCGTATCGATTACACCTTCGATTGTTCTGATTTTGTTTACCACAATATCTCCGAGGCTTTCGAAGTCATCTGCTTCTATTTTTGCGATGAGATCATATTCCCCAAATAACGGATGGAGTTCTATAATCTGTGGTACTTTTGAGAGTTTGTTGTAGACCTCATGTTCATGTGCGGGAGCGGCACTTATCAGGACAAACCCAATTGCCATATATTTTACCTTCCTCGCTCACCGTTATAATGTCATTGAATATAAGTCTTACGTTATGTACTATTTCCCTTCTATCTGAAAAAAGGTGTTTTACGTTTTTCATTTTCTTTGTTTTTGATCACTTATGACTCCATCAAATCTCTACGGGTATTTGTTCAAGGACGACATGTTGTTTTTAGCTTTTATTTCCCTTGGCATGTCTGAATAAAATTCTCCCTACTTCGATTATAGGTCCGTTCAATAGGATCTGGGAAAAAACACGCAGGCAGCTCATCTCTGTTCCTATGGTAGCTGAGGCACTCACAACAGATCCCTTTCCTGCTACAAGAATAACTACAATTACAAACAAGCTTGTTTTTCTGTATCTTACATTCCACCATGGTCACAATGCTCCAACTATTTTTTTAAACTCGTTTTCATCAATGATGGTTAACCTCAGTTTTTTTGCTTTTTCGTATTTTGAGCCAGGGTCGGTACCGACGACGACATAATCAATGTCTTTTCCTATCGCGGAGGCAACGATGCCACCGTTTTTCATAACAAGGTCTGAGGCATCTGGCCTGGACATTGACGCAAGTCCCCCGGTGAACACGAATTTTTTACCGCCGAGAGGTCCTTCCTTTATCGTTTCTTTGGTTCGTATCC